>CAYTVP010000496.1:0-3025 GCA_964441675.1 uncultured Solibacteraceae bacterium
AGCACCTGTCGGCGTCGTCAGCTCCACCTGCGGACCGTTGGAGTAGATGGGCTTACCGGTCAGCAGCCGGCTGGTGGCGGGCGTCGGAACCGGCATAACACCGTGATCGGCCGTAACCGTTCCCCCGCCGACGTTTACAGGCGAGCAATAGACTTGCTCCACTCCGAGCAAGTGAAAGCCCAGCGCTGCTCCGACGATGTCGCAAATAGAGTCAACCGCACCGACTTCATGGAAATGTACCTTCTTGATCTCGATGCCATGAACGTGCGCCTCGGCTTCGCCAAGCACAGTGAAAATCTTTTTCGCAGTCTCCTGAACGGGCGCCGGCAGGGGCGCTTTGTCGATCATCTCGACAATATGATGCAGGTGCCGGTGCTTCTTGTCCCCCTCGGGAGGCAATACGTAAAACTTGGTTCCGGCAATACCCTTCCGCTTGGTTTTCTCCACGCGGAATTCGGCATTCGTGCCTAATGCCCGTAACCCTTCGATCAGTTGTTCGCCGTCCGCACCGGCGTCGATCAATGCGCCGACAGTCATGTCGCCGCTGATGCCCGAGTAGGCGTCAAGATAGCAGATTTTCATGGGACTGTTCTTATCGTAGCCGCTCGCGGGCTGTGAGTACCCTTCGCACTGCGCCCTCGACAGAATCATCGAGCGCGGTCAGGTGGCCCATTTTCCGCCCCGGCCGCGGCTCGGCCTTACCGTATAGATGCAGCTTGATCCCACTGTCTTCAAGCGCCCGTTCCCACCGGGGCTCACCTTCGGCCCAGATGTCGCCCAGGAGGTTCGCCATGGCAGCGGCCTTCAGATAATCAGTCGATCCCAGCGGCAATCCGCAGACAGCGCGCACCTGCTGCTCGAACTGACTGGTTACGCAGGCCTCGATGGTGAGGTGACCGGAATTGTGCGGACGCGGAGCGATCTCGTTCACCAGAACTTCTCCGGACTGTGTTTCGAAAAATTCGACGCAGGCTACACCGATGATCTGGAGCTTCTCGAAAATCTCCCGCGCGATGCCGATTGCCGCGTCTGCCCCGCGGGCCGGGGCTTTCGATACATCGAGAATATGATTCCGGTGTACGTTTTCGATCACGCCGTAATGGGCAAATTCCCCGTTGACGCCTCGGGCGCCGACGACTGAAACTTCGCGTTGAAAATCGATCCAGGATTCGAGCACGGCCGGCTCTCTGTCCCATTTTGCCCGCGCTTCCTCGGGCGAGCTGACCCGAGACTGCCCCTTGCCGTCGTAGCCGTACCCGGCAGTCTTCAACACGCCCGGATAGGCAGCTCGATCCAGATCGTCCACGGTCTCGATTGCCGTAAACGGCGTAACCGGGATGCCATTCTGGCGGAGCCATGTCTTTTCACGCAGCCGGTTCTGCGCGATATGAAGTACGTCGAAGGAAGGACGAACAATAGCTGAGGTTTCGAAAGCAGAGGTTTCGAAACGGCTGACGTTCTCGAATTCAAAAGTGATGACGGCGGCTTCCGGCATCGAACGGTCCGCCACCTGCCCGGCCGGTTGATGCCGTTCCGGCGGATCCACGGCAACGTGATAGCCCATCGCCCGCGCCGCAAGCGCAGTCATGCGGCCAAGCTGGCCATTGCCGAGAATGCCAATGGTGGCTCCGGGAAGAATCGGCTTCACGGAAGCTTGTGCTCGGTGACGCTGGCGGTCTGATCCCGCCGGAATTTCTTCAGACGCTCGCGCAGCGCGCTGTCGTGGTTGGCGAGGATTGCCGCGGCAAGCAGTCCGGCGTTTTTCGCGCCTGCTTCTCCGATCGCCAGCGCACCGACGGGAACGCCGCCCGGCATCTGCACAATCGACAGAAGCGAATCCATCCCCTTAAGGGCACGGCTTTCTACCGGCACACCCAACACAGGCAGCGTCGTGTACGCGGCGACCATCCCAGGAAGATGGGCCGCGCCGCCCGCGCCGGCGATGATCACCTGGATGCCGCGGCCTTCGGCCGCCTTTGCAAACTCAGCCATCAATTCCGGCGTGCGGTGCGCGCTTACAACACGGCACTCGTGATCGATTTCGAGCTGCTCGAGGATCTTCGCCGAATGCTGCATCGTCTCCCAATCGGAACGGGAGCCCATGATCACCGCAACGCGCGGCATTCGAGTCTATTGTCCCTGGCCGAGCGAGAAGCCCGCCTTACCGTCGAAGTTATACAGGCTTTCGAACTTGCCGATCTCCAGACCCTGAGCCGAAACGCGGCTCAACTGCGTCATCATCTCCGGCTGGCTCACCACGCCATCCTTCTTGGTGAAGCGGCATTGAAAGACATCGGTGCAAAGGGTGTCCGGAAAACCGTCCGGCCACACCTTGGTTCCGCGATTCGAGATGACATCCAGCTGGATGCCGTCGCCTTCCGCCTTTTTGAGAATCGCCGCCAACTCGTCGGCGCTTTTTGTCCAGGGGATAAAAACGTCGATACCGGCCAGTTCGCGCTTTGCCGCTGACTGCGTCCCGGCCTTGAGAGCCGGCATATGGAACGGCTTGTACTCGACTGACTTCAGCCTTTCCGGCCGCTGCCCAACCCGCGCCGCAACCGCCTGCGCAAACTCCTTTGTTCCTACTTTCTCCTTGCTCACGCCTTCCTTGAAGATGTCGTAGGTGTGCACGCCGTCCTCGATCGTACGCAGCCACGCGTTGTGTACGCGTCCAGCGACATCGGGCTGGCCGATATGATTCAGCATCATCACCGCGCCCAGAAGCAACCCGGACGGATTGGCGAGGTTCTGCCCGGCACGCCTCGGCGCGGATCCGTGAATCGCCTCGAACATGGCGTATTTGCTTCCGATATTCGACGAGCCGGCAAGACCGACTGAGCCGGCGATCTGAGCGGCAACGTCCGAGAGAATGTCCCCGTACAGATTCGGCATGACAATCACATCGAAGACCTCCGGTGTATCGGCGAGTTTCGCCGCGCCGATATCGACGATCCAGTGCTCGTTCGGAATATCGGAATACTCCGCCGCCACCTCGTCGAACACCTTGTGAAACAGACCGTCGGTC
>CAYTVP010000497.1:0-3008 GCA_964441675.1 uncultured Solibacteraceae bacterium
CAGCGCCTTTCCGATTCGTGATCCCGCGTTGCCCATCGTCCCGTTGACCTGCAAGTGGAATAATGCCTGGCGCCCCTCCCGGTCGGCCTCCGGGTGCTCAAGATAGAAGTTAATGTGTTCAGCGAGCTGCTGCTCGTTCCGGGCAAACCGCGCCGCGCCGAGATCGACAATCGGCCGGTAGTGATCCCAGTTGTAGTAATCCCACAGCGGAAGCCGCCCTGGGAGAACCCGGCCGACGTCGAACGAGAGGTTCACTACTGGCCGGTCATGCATTCCAAAGTCGAGCGTCATCGTTGAGGCATTGTTGATGTTCAGATCGCAATGCCGGGTCAGATTAGCAAGAAACGCCACGTCTTCCGGCATCGGGATGCAACGCGACCAGTCACCCAGGTCGAGGTGCTCCCACGCTGGTTGGCGGAAGAGGATCTCCGGATATCGCTCGCAGAGAGGGGCGTACCGCGTCCCGTCGTCTACAGGTGCCGGCCGCACGACGACCTGCGGATTCCCCCGAATCACGCCGGACCGGATGAACTTCATGACAATCTCCAGATGCTCCGGGTCCTGCGGGCAGTTGCCGACATCGCCGCCGGAATAGCAGATCAGCGGCCGTGACGGATCGGCGCCGATACTTCGGAAAAACTCTCTTCGCGTCATCTGAATAGCGGGATCGGTATAGCAATCGAATTGCGGCGTGCCGACAACAGTGACCTGCTTCGGCGAAACCCGCGGGTAAAAGTGGAGCAGTTCCTTTCGCATGTTGTCGCTCCACACCAGGTGATGGTCGAACTCGGCCGCCAGGCGGCTCTTGCTGGTCAAATTGTCCCAGCTTGCAATGAAGGCCACCGTCGGGATGTTCAACGCTTTGGCCGCCAGTACTGCCGGCAGCAAGTTGGGTGCGCGATGATTGCAGCCGAAGACAACCGACGGTTGAATCTCTTCGAAAATTTTCCGGTAGTACGACACCTCGGGCTGCGACTCCACCGAACGGAAGTACGATCGCTCCAGAAGATTGATTCCCGCCGGAAAGGCTAGCACGCGCCCTGCAAGCTTTGCCGCCGCCGCGGCCGCGCGCGTTTTCCAGGACCCCCCCTGCGGACGCGTGCGGGTAAATCGCATTGCCCTCGTATCACCCCAATAAAGGTGAGCATAGGTCAATGTCTGTCGGAGGGTATACCCGATCGGACGATCCTTCAGCGAACTCATCCGATTCCAGTCAACGTCCGGGCCGGCGTGGTCAAGGACGCGCGCCGGCACCTCCCCTGGACACCCGTGCAACACCGTCAAATGCCCAACATGCTGCTGCAGATAGCGCCCCAGTACAAAATTCCGAATCCCTACGCCATCCGGCGCAAGCAGCGCGACACGCAATTTCGATTTGGACTTCGGCACTTCGGCAGCGTCTGGAAACGGATCTGCTGTGTCAACGCTCAAGGCGCTCGAAGCCATATCGGAAAGTTGCATTTCAGTTCTCCAAGTCACGATTGATGTAATTCCGCGTAATGTAAATGCCGCGTGATGAATGACGCGAAGAAACCGGGTGCGCCGCCCCTTGAGCAGTAAGATAAGTCTAACAATTGGTGATAAAAATGACGCATTGATTCGGTTCGTTTGGTACTACGCGGGAGCCGGTTTGTTACTAGAATTTTCAAGCTGTGAAGATAGCCCGATCGTCTTGGCCCCGCGTCCTAGAAGAGCGAAAAAATTGTGCGATTCCTAAAACACATCACCGTCACCTTCCTAGCGATGACACTCCTGATTCCTTTTGTGCTTCGATCCTTATCGGCGGGCCAAGCGGAATCTGCGGAAAGAACACCGCTGGATCCGCAGTTTCTGGAGGTTGTCGATCAACTGAAACGTATGGGCGGAAAGCCGATTGAATCCTTAACGCCCGCGGAGGCCCGAAAACAGCCGACGGTCGCCGACGCGGTCAAGCAAGTGGCTCGCCAGACAAACCGGCCTGCTAGCGAAACTGTCGCTCAGGTGGAGTCGCGGCTTATTACGCAGGGCAAGCACACGGTTCCAGTACGGATTTACCATCCCGCCGGAGAAGGACCATTTCCTGTCGCCGTTTACTTTCATGGCGGCGGCTGGGTGATTGGCGATCTGGATACCTACGATGCTTCGGCGCGCGCGCTGGCGCACTACGCCCCGGCCGTAGTGGTATCCGTCGACTATCGTCAGGCGCCCGAGTATCAGTTCCCGGCAGCCCACGAGGATGCACTGGCTGCTACACAGTGGGTTCTTGAGAACGCCGTGCAGATCAACGGAACCCGTGACAAAGTATCGGTAGTTGGCGAAGGCGCCGGGGCAAACCTGGCTACAAGCTCCTGTCTTATGGCCCGCGACCGCAGGCTAAGAATGCCGGCCTTCCAGATCCTGATCTACCCGGTCACCGCATACGCCGCGAATACGCCGTCGTACCGGGACAGTGCTTCCGGGCCGATCCTGACTCGCGCCAGGATGTCCTGGTTTGCCCGGAACTATCTGCGGACCGAATCCGATAAAACGAATCAGTATGCGGCACCGCTCAGCGCGCGCCTCAACGGCTCCCCTCCGGCACTGGTCGTCACCGCCGGATGGGACATCCTGCGCAGCGAAGGGATCGCTTATGTCCGTGCTCTAACCAAGGCCGGCGTCAAAGTAGATCACCGGAATTATCCATCCCTTTCTCACGAGTTCTTTGGCACCGGGGCCGTGGTCGATCAGGCGAAAGAGGTCCAACAGATGACAGGCGAAGCATTGCGGATCGCGCTCGGCAGCTAGATCGCGTTGTAGATGACGCGGCGAACTCTTCTTTTTGCAGCCTTTGTACCGCCGGTGCAGTTCGCCGGTACGTTCCTGCAGCTCAATTCCGGCCACTCTGCCTGGTCCGCGGCACAGTGGGACGACCTGTTCGATTACCTGAAGCGTCTCCACCTTCCGCGAATCATCTTGCAGTGGACCGCATACGAAGACGTATCGTTTGTTTCGCTGCTCCCCTCGATCCTTCAGCACGCCGCAACGGCTGG
>CAYTVP010000498.1:0-2964 GCA_964441675.1 uncultured Solibacteraceae bacterium
ACACCCCAGCCGATGCCGTATCGGGCTTGGGTGAAGCAGTTCAAGGCCGACCTCAGCCCCTTGGCATCCGGTAGCAGGGCAGAGTCGGGAACGCGGCAATCCGCCAGGGAGAGGCTCGACGTGACGGATGCCCGCATCGACATCTTTCCGTGAATATCAGTGCTCGTATATCCCGGAGTGCCCTTCTCGACGAGGAATCCCCGGATTCCGTCCTCGGCGCGCGCCCAGATCAACGCGACATCGGCGATCGTACCGTTGGTGATCCATGTCTTCTCGCCGTTCAGAATCCACCCACTGTCTGTTTTCCGCGCGTTGGTCTTCATGCCGGCGGGATTTGAGCCGAAATCCGGCTCGGTTAATCCAAAACAGCCAATGGCTTCCCCCGAGGCCAACTTCGGCAGCCATTTGTTTTTCTGGTCGTCGGAGCCGTAATTCAGAATCGGATACATCACCAGCGCCCCCTGAACGGAAACAAAGCTCCGTAACCCGGAATCGCCGCGTTCGATCTCCTGCATGATCAGCCCGTATTCCACGTTCGACATCCCGGCACAGCCGTAGCCTTCGAGATTCGCTCCTAGAAATCCGAGCTCCCCCATTTCGCGCGCAAGATCCTGAAAAGCTGATCCGTCGCGCCAGGCAACGCGGATGCGCGGCGTAATCCGGTCATCCACGAAGCGTCGCGCTGTCTCGCGCACCAGCAGTTCCTGTGCGGAGAATTGCGAATCGATCAGAAGGTAGTCCACCCCTTTGAACGCCATTTCTTCACGTTAGCGTGACCAGTCCGGTGTTCGAACGGAACGGCGCAAAAAGGACAAGAGAGAATTCCAATCCCTCCTCCACTGAGCTAAGGAGGACAAAGCCGTGCCGGTGAAAGGGAATATTCTCTCCGGCTGGGCGGGAGCATGGATCGAACGGCGGGCCGCGCTGATGACGGACCCTGTGATGAGACTTCGCTACTTGAGGCGAACTGCCCGGCCAGCCCGGAGGAAGGGGCGACTCCCCTTTGCGGGAGGCATCCTGGCCAGTCTCATGTTGGTTAGCGCCGCTACCGTTTTCGCGCCGCCGCCGCATTCCGCTGCGGAGCGGACGCCGTCCGCCGCGCCGCCTCCGATTTGGCTGGTAGACCGCAGCGTCCAACGCGAAATCTATTCAAACGGCCTGCAAGTCGATATTTCTCAAACCGTCCGGAACACGCCGCGCCCCAGCGCGCCTTCCGGAATCGTGTATCACACCAGCGAAAGCCAACTGGTGGAGTTCGAACCGGCGGCAAACAAGCGGCTGAAACTGCTCGGCCGCGGCCTGGTGGCTTATATCCGCCAAAAGCAGGCCTATCACTATCTGATTGACCGTTTCGGACGCGTGTACCGCATCGTGAACGAGGACGATACGGCGTTCCACGCGGGCCATTCGATCTGGGCGGATACCAAGAAGGAATATGTGGGCTTGAACGACAAGTTTCTGGGCATCGTGTTCGAATCGCAAAGCCGCCCTGGCGACGAGCTGCCGGCGATCACCGCGGCCCAAACCCACGCAGCACGAGTGCTGACCGACATGCTCCGGTCGCGCTATCGGATTGCTGCTGAAAACTGCGTCACACATGCACAGGTATCGGTAAACCCGCAAAACTTTCTGGTCGGATGGCATACCGATTGGGCGGGCAATTTCCCTTTTACGGCCCTTGGCCTGCCGGATAACTATCAACAGCCGCTGCCGGCTATTGTCAAGTTCGGATTCAGCTACGACGCGGCTTTCTTTGCGGCGACCGGCGCCCAAATGTGGCGCGGCATCGTCGCCGCCGAAGACCGTCTACGCGTAGTTGCCGCAAGGGAAGGCATCTCCGTCGCCGAGCTGCGCCAGCGGCTGCGGAACGACTATCTCACACGAACCCGGATCAACCGTTCTCACAAGGAAAAACACTCATGAAACAAACTCTCGGTCTCGATATCGGCACTAGCCGTCTGGTGGTCGCCCGAAAGGACTCCACCAACTACCAGTTCGACAGCCAGCTCAATGCCTTTGTGTCGATTCCCTATTCGCGCATGACGGAAGGCGCCCTCAAGAAAGAAGGCGTTCCCTATGCGAAAGAGAATAGGCAATTGATCATCCACGGCAACGAGTCGGCGCATTTTGCCGATTTGCTCCAGATGGAGGCTCGGCGTCCGATGACACGCGGCTTCTTGAATTCGGCCGAGCCGGAAAGCGCCAGCCATATCAAGCAGCTGGTTCGAAAGCTGGTAGGGCGCCAATCGGGTGGCCGGGTATACTTTACTGTTCCGGCTGCGCCGCTGGGTTCGGAAGACAGCCTCACCTATCACGAAGCCACGATACAGCAAACGCTCGAGGAAATCGGCTTTACGGCGACGTCCATCAATGAAGGACTGGCCGTGATCTACTCCGAACTCGAAAGCACAAATTTCTCCGGTATTGGAATTTCCTGTGGCGGCGGGGTGGTGAATGTGTGCCTGGCGTATCTGTCTGTTCCTGTACTGAGCTACTCCATTCCCAAGGGTGGGGATTTCATTGATGCGAGCGCGGCTTCCGTTACCGGCGAGCTGACGACACGCGTACGACTGGCGAAAGAAGAGAAGTTCTATTTCAACGGCACGTTTAACGATAAGCTACAGCAAGTCCTCACCGTGTACTACGACGACATGATCAAGGCGATTACCGAATCGCTGCATGACGTGTTCTCACAGGCCCGTAACATTCCGAAAATTGGCCGGGCAATTCCCCTGGTTCTTGCAGGCGGCAGCGCCATGCCGCGCGGATTCCAGGAGCGCTTCGAGAAGGCCCTGCGGCAGACCGAGTTCCCGTTGGCCCTTTCCGAGATCCGGCTGGCGGAGTCACCATTGCACACCACCGCTCGCGGTGCGCTAATTGCAGCGTTGGCAGACATCGAAGAGCCGGTGGCACAGGCCGCGAAAGCTTAGCGGGTCCCCCCTGCCTGAACGGCGGAGGGATCGA
>CAYTVP010000499.1:0-2959 GCA_964441675.1 uncultured Solibacteraceae bacterium
GGCCGTCGGTCAGCTTCATGATGTTGTCTTTGGTGAAGCAGGTGACCTTCTTGCGATTGTTGGCCCGCGCGTATTCGAATGCATACCGGACAATCCGCTCGCAGCCGGCGCGCGTAATCAGCTTCAGGCACTGTGTCACTTCGCTCGAGAGCTGGTGCTCGATGCCGCCGTAGGTATCCTCTTCGTTCTCGCGGACAATCACCACGTCCATTACGGGATGCTTTGTATCGACGTAGGGGTGATAGCTGACGCACGGCCGGATATTGGCATAGAGGCCGAGCATCTTGCGAGTTGTGACGTTGAGGCTTTTATAGCCGCCGCCCTGGGGCGTGGTGATCGGCGCCTTCAGAAAAACTTTCGTGTTTATCAGTGAGTCGATTGACTTGGGGTCAATGCCGGCGCTGACACCGCGAAGGTAAACTTTCTCGCCGATTTCGATCTCTTCGATAGCAAGACTGGCGCCTGCTTCCTTGAGAATATGCAGCGTGGCCGCCATAATTTCGGGGCCGATTCCATCGCCGTGAGCGACCGTAATGGGGGTCGGATTTGCCATAGATGCGAACCCACCAAGGTACCAAAACCGGCCATGTGTTATCTCCCGGCAAGGATTTTGCAGCTGAAGCTTAACGGCGGCGCAACCAGTCTGCCAGACGCGCAGGCCAACTCGAAAGGCTGAGGTCCGTCGCGGCGAGGCCGACCCCATGCGGACCTTTTTCGTAAATGTGCAGCTCCGCGGGAACGCCGGCCTTACGGCAGGCCATGTAGAACAAAATGCTGTTCTCCGGGGGAACGCCCTTGTCTTCGTTGGTATGAAACAGGAAGACCGGCGGGGTCTCGCGCGTCACCTGCAGTTCATTCGATAACTCTTCCTGCAAGCGTCCGCTAGGCGAATCGCCGAGCAGGTTTCTTCGTGAACCTTTGTGTACGTATTCTTCGTTGGTGAAAGTGACAACAGGGTATCCGAGCACGGCGAAGTCCGGCCGTATGCCGGGAGCCTGAAAATGGGTGGCCGCAGTCGACGCCAAATGACCGCCGGCGGAAAATCCCATGACGCCCAGCCGCGCCGGATCGATGCGCCATTCCGCCGCGCGACGGCGAACCATGCGGATTGCTTGCTGGACATCCTGCAAAGGAGCCGGATGACGGTATCGCGGGCCAAGGCGGTACTTCAGAACAAAGGCGCTGATGCCCTGAGAATTTAGCCATTGCGCAATTTGCCGGCCTTCGTGGTCCATTGCGAGGGCGCCGTAACCGCCACCTGGACAGACGATTACGGCCAGCCCTGTCGGTTGCGGCGCGAGCCATGGGAAAAGAGAGGGCTTATCGGCGTCTTCCTCGCCAACGGCACCGGGCGCCCCGCCGGGCCAGATCAACTCGGGCTGCGGATCCGGCGGGTTGCGCTGGCCAAATAGCATTTGAGCGAACAAAAGGATCAGAACAAAGCGCATCGCGATTATCTTCTCATCTGTTACTTGGCATAATGTTAAGTAGATGCGAGTTTTGTTCTTGCTTGCGTTTGCCTCCCTGGCTGCCACGGCGCAGACGGCGAAAACCCCCAAGCCCCACTCGAAGCCGATCGACTTCATTCGAGACGTAAAGCCGCTCCTCTCGGACCGTTGCTTTGCCTGTCACGGCCCTGACGAAGGAGCTCGTATGGCCAAGCTGCGGCTCGACACAGAAGAGGGAGCGCGGCAGGTGATCGAATCCGGGAAGATGGTGGCACGAATCGCGCATGAGAAGAAAGCATTGCGGATGCCGCCTCCCAATGCGCCTGAGTTAACTCCGCAGCAGATCGCGACACTCAAAAGCTGGGTGGAGCAAGGCGCCCCTTGGAAGGAGCATTGGAGCTATATCCCTCCGAAGACTCCCGCGCTGCCGGAGGTGAAGAATGACAAATGGGTTCGAAACGAAATCGACCGCTTCGTGCTTGCAAAGCTGGGCGATGAAGGGCTAGCGCCGTCACCACACGCGGACAAGGCGACGCTGCTGCGGCGTGTCACCTTTGACCTAACGGGACTGCCTCCGACTACCGAGGAGTTAAAAGCCTTTCTGGCAGACCGCTCGCCCGACGCCTACGAGAAGGTAGTTGACCGGCTGCTTGCCTCGCCCCGGTATGGAGAGAGGATGGCGATCCCGTGGCTCGATATGGCCCGGTATGCCGATACGCATGGCTATCACATCGACTCGCATCGCGATATGTGGCCATGGCGCGATTGGATCATCAGCGCCTTCAATAAGAATCTGCCGTACGACCAGTTTCTACGGTGGCAGCTTGCAGGCGACCTTTTGCCGAATCCCACGCGGGATCAACTGATCGCCACCGGGTTCAACCGCAACCACATGATCAACTACGAGGGCGGCGCGATCCCCGAGGAGTATCACGTCGAATACGTGGTCGATCGCGTGGAGGCTACTTCGACGGCATTTCTCGGGCTCACCGTGGGCTGTGCCCGTTGTCACGATCACAAGTACGACCCGATCCGGCAGAAGGAGTTCTACGAGTTTTTCGCGTTCTTCAATACCGTGAACGAAAAGGGCCTCGACGGGCAGCGCGGGAACGCACAGCCATTCCTGTTGCTTCCGGATGACGATCAGCAAAAACAGCTGGACCGGCTGGACGCAAAGATTGTCGAGCTGGAAGATTCACTCGAGCGCGCCGACGTCCGCGAACTGCGGCAGGGGTGGGAAAAACAACAGGGAACAGCCTATCCGGATTCTCCGCGGGAAGGACTGCTTGGGCATTATCCGTTCGACGGATCGCTGGCGGACGTCAGCGGAAACTACCGGCACGGACGTGGAACGAAGGGAGAGGCGGCGTTTTCTCCGGGAGCTGCCGATCGCGCGGTTAGCCTCGATGACCGCACCACCATCGATCTTCCGGCACTTGCCGAACCGGCCGCGGCATCGTTCGCTTTCTGGTCCAAAGTGAGCGCCCGTCTCGATACCCAGCCGAGTACCC
>CAYTVP010000500.1:0-2958 GCA_964441675.1 uncultured Solibacteraceae bacterium
GAGGTCTGAATTCAAGCCCGGGTCTGAATTCAGACCTCGATTCGCGCAAACAGGCGGCTTCCGATCACCAGCAGAATCGCTGTGACGCTCACAAGCACCAGCGTGTCGGTTGCTATCCCGAATTGAGATACGCCGATCAGGGCCGCTCTCAGGCTGTCCACGCCATACGTTAGCGGATCGAGCCTCACGACAAAGCTGAAAACCGGCGGCAGGTTCGCGATCGGGAACAGGGCTCCCGAGAGAAAGAAGATCGGCATCACCAGGAAGTTCATAATCAGCTGAAATCCCTGCATATTTTCGAGCGCGGAACCGATTGCCGTTCCGAGCGCGGAAAACATACACGCAATCAGCGCCATGAAGACCAGCGCCAGAGGCAGTGCGGCGAGGTTTACGGCCCGGAAGCCGGCGATAAAGCAGACAGCGAGCACCAACAGCCCCTGGATCACCGCGACCGTCGCCGCCCCGAGTGTTTTTCCCAGCATGATTTGGAACCGGGGCACCGGCGCGACTAGCGTTTCCTTGAGGAATCCAAACTGGCGATCCCACAACAGCCCCATTCCGGAAAAGACGGAGCTGAACAGTACCGTCATCGAAATCACGCCAGGAGCGACGAACTGAAGATAGCTTCCCTCGCCGGCTTTTTCGAAAACCGGCCCGAGCCCGAAGCCGAGAGCGATCAGGTACATCAACGGCTGTCCCAGGGATGCGACAATCTGAGCGCGCGACCGCACGTAGCGGCGCAGCTCCCGCAGCCAGAGAATATAGACCACGCTCACCGGCGGTTCCACATCTTGGCGAATTGCTTCATCTGATCGGCGCCAAAGTTCACAGCTTCGTCCCGGATGGTCGATCCGGTGAGAGCCAGGTATGCCTCTTCAAGGGATGATGTTTTCGTCTGCTCCTTGAGAGCTTGCGGAGTGCCCAGGGCAACGATCTTGCCATGGTCGATGATCGCGATTCGCTGCGCGACACGATCGGCTTCATCCATGTAGTGTGTTGTCAGAAAAATGGTAGTCCCTTCGGTCTGGCTCAAGTTCTTTACATGAGTCCAGAGCTGGTTTCTGGTTTGCGGGTCCAGTCCGAGAGTCGGCTCGTCGAGAAACAGAATTCGCGGGGTGTGTAGCAATCCGCGGGCGATTTCGAGGCGGCGCTTCATCCCACCGGAAAAGAGCTTTACGAGGTCGTTCCGGCGATCCCACAACTCGAACAACCGTAGCAGTTCTTCGGTGCGGGCGATCCGCGTCTTGCGAGGCACATGGTAGAAGATTCCGTGCAACTCCATGTTCTCGTACGCGGTCATGTCGCCATCGAGACTAGGGTCCTGGAATACGATGCCGAAGCTGCGGCGAACTTGCTGCGCCTGAGTGACCGGATTCAAGCCATCCACTTCGAAGCTTCCCGAGGTAGGCTTCAGAAGCGTGGTTAGCATTTTGATGGTGGTTGTTTTGCCCGCGCCATTGGGCCCGAGGAATGCAAAAATCTCGCCTTTGCCGACTTCGAACGAGATGTGATCGACTGCCGTGAAGTCTCCGAACCGTTTCACGAGGTTCTCTACCCGGATCATCAATCCTCCAGGTTCGGATGGTAAACGGTATCCGTCGAGAACGTCAAACCGACATGATGAACGGAAGGTAATGCTGTTAGACGGGCGCAGGCGAGACGTCGATATCACGCGGCATGACAATCCAGCTCACCAGGTACACGCCGAGCCCGACCCCATACATAATGAACAGACCAAGGAAGATCAGCCGCATAACGGTGGAATCGACGCCAAAGTACTTGGCATAGCCGCCGCACACGCCGGCGATTTTCTTGTCGTTCATCGTTCGGACCAACCGGCGGGCGTTAGTCGAGCCGCCGTTTGACGGAAATGTCTGCGCCTCGGGCGAAGTGGAGTGTCCACAGGACGGACAGAACCGATCGCTTTCCTTCATTTCCGCGCCGCAGTTGGTGCAAAACATGGCTCCCGTCTCCTCTCAATAGAAGGAACGATAGCACGCACGAAAATGTTCCGGCGGATCAACGTTTCGCCAGAAGTGAACGTATAACAATGCGAGTGGACATCAGGGAAGTTGTGGCGGAGCACGAGCGGCTGGTTCTGGAGACCGCCTATCGGCTTCTCGGCCGCTGGGAGGATGCTCAGGACGCAGCGCAAGAAGTATTCCTGAAGCTTCACCGCACGAAGGATCGGTTCGATAACACTCGTGCTGTGAGTCCATGGCTGTACCGGATTACAGTGAACACGTGCCGCGATTTGTATAGGAGACGACGGCCGGAACACGAGATCCGAGACGTTCCCACTACGTCGCTGGGACCCGAGCAAGCGGCTGCGCTGGAGCAGCAGCGGCGGTTACTCCATCATGCGATCGCGGCGCTTCCCGAACGAGAGCGAACGGCTATAGTTCTTCGCGAGTTGGAAGGGCTCTCGACCGAGGAAGTTGCCGGGCGTATGGGTTCTACCGTCGAAACAGTACGCAGCCAGATTTCGAAGGGACGCGTTCGTTTGCGCCGGATTCTTGCAGCAGCGGCGGCAATGCTCGGAGTAGCGATATGGATCTTATGGCCGCGTCGGCCTGAGCTTGTCCCGCCACCGGCGGTGACTGCGAAAATGCCCACAGCGCCGCTGCGACACTCAGATTCGAGAAAACAGCCAGCGCCCATTCGCGCGGCCCGGCTTCCGAAGTCGGAACCGATGGTAGTGAAGATGTTGAGCGAGGACGAGTCGCTCATAATTTATTGGATCGTGGATGCAAAAGAAGGAGATGAAGAATGAAACGGCTATGGATCGGTATTTTCGCTCTGCCGTTGCTGGCGCAGCTGGAGTCGCGCATTTTCGATGTAAAGAATGGCGACCCCAAGAAGATCGGTCAGATGCTCGGAGTCTACAATCCGGATCGGCTCCACCCGGGTGGTTCCCGGCGAAAAAGACCGAAGTATTCGCATCAATGGCTTGCGTGT
>CAYTVP010000501.1:0-2947 GCA_964441675.1 uncultured Solibacteraceae bacterium
CGCGCGAAGTGCTTCTTCATGCGTCAACCCCTTCTCGATCGCCCTTCGCAACGATCGGAAAGGGTCTTCAGCACGGTCTGAATAGAAGCCGAACTTGACGCCCGCCTTCGCGAGCGCCGCCGGAGTCGACGGGGCATTTTCGCGCAGCTCAAGATTCCGCATACTCTCGATGTCGTCCGGATCGCGTTCGCGAGCCGCCTCTGGCCACCGCAGGCTGACCAATACGGGAACGTTGGCGCCCTTCAACAAGGACACGGCATTGTAGCCTTCGAGAACTCCATAGAGAATTGTGGGCCGGCCAAGCTCTTTCGAGAATCGCAGCATGCGATCGATTTCGACGGCCGAAACCGCGGGCAGCAAGAACCTCTGCGATTCCAGCACTCCTTCGAGCGCGCGATCGTAGGAGGGACGCTCGAGACCAGCGGCATTTTTGGCGTATTGTTCTTTCGCCATCCGATAGTGCCCGGCATCGAGGAATACCTGGCGGACATACGCTATGGTGCCCATAAGCGATGCCGGAAAAGCATTGAACCCGCTTCGGGCAAGCGTGATCTGCTGGCCGATCCCCGGCTGGACAACCATGCGGCCGGGCGTCTCGCCTCCCAGATTGATGAAAGCCCCTTGCCCGGTAAAGATCCCGCTCGCCGGGAATGTAGCAGCGCTGGTGTAACCCTTCGCGCGCGCCGCGGAAAGCCGCGTATCTGTGAGATTCACCAGATCGGCTCCGCGAACCCACGAGTTCGTCAGCGGCCGATCCTCCGGACCTTGCGCGGGCCGCTGCGGGGGGCTGGGGGGCCGTGCGGGCGCACCAGCAGCAGGGCGGTTTTCGGGAATTCCGAGAGTACCCAGACCTTCGATGAGTCCCGGATAGACGGTCAGTCCTTCACCTGGGAGAATCCAAGCTTCCGGAGGGATCGTGGCGTTCTCTCCAACATCCGCAATCAAGCCATGCCGGATAACAACCGAGCCTCTCGCGACGACGGTGCCGTTGCCGGTAATGATGCGCGCGTTGCGGATAGCAGCAACCGGCGGCGGAGCTTGCGCCAGCGCCACGGCCGCCATCAGCGTAGCGCCCAGAGAGGCTCCGAGACAGAATCGCCTACTCATCGGATTACTAAAGATGATCGCAGTATGATAGGAAGTTACACAAGCGAGTGACTGATTGAGGGGTAAGAGAAAGCCGATTCGCTACACCGATGCAGGGGTCAGCATTGATGAAGCGGAAAAGGCAGTACGACGGATTCGTGCTTACGCGCGCGCAACATTCGGCCCGCAGGTACTTACCGATATCGGAAGTTTCGGAGGCGGATTTGCGCTCGAGGGATACCGGCGGCCGGTGCTGGTATCATCCGCCGACGGCGTAGGAACAAAGCTGAAGGTTGCCATTGCTGCGGCGCGTCACGACACGATCGGCGAAGATCTGGTGAACCATTGCGTCAACGACATTCTGGTTCAGGGAGCCCGTCCGCTTTTCTTTCTCGATTACTTTGCCGCCGGCAAGCTGGACGCTCGTGTAACGGCTGATGTCGTGAAGGGTATTGCGCGCGGATGCAAGCGAAACGGTTGCGCGTTGGTGGGCGGTGAGACGGCGGAAATGCCCGGTCTCTACCAAGCTGGCGATTACGATCTGGCCGGCTTTATTGTCGGAGCGGTGGAGAAGAGCCGGATGCTGACGGGCAAAGGCGTGGGGCCCGGAGATATTTTGTTGGGATTGCCCTCGAACGGCCTCCATACAAACGGCTATTCGCTGGCGCGCAAACTGCTGTTCGAGGTGGCCGGCTATCGCGTGGATTCACACGTGCCCGAGCTGGAAACAACCGTCGCCGATGAGCTGCTGCGCGTCCACAAGAGCTACCTGAAACCGCTATCGGCGCTGCTGTCAGTCGGCCTTTTGAAAGCCGCCGCGCATATCACGGGCGGCGGAATTCCCGATAATCTACGTCGCGTTCTGCCCAAAGGGACCGTCGCGGAAATCGACGCCGATTCCTGGAAGGTTCCCCGCATTTTCACGCTGCTGCGCGAACTGGGCGATGTACCGGAAGACGATTGGCGCAGGACATTGAATTGCGGTATCGGGATGATCTGCGTGGTGGGCCAACGCCAGCTGACACGGGCCGCGGCCATCCTGGCGGCCCAGCGGCAGCCGTTTACCCGGATTGGAAAATTAACTTCAGGAAATGGCAGCCCCGTCGTCTACGTATGAAACGGCTGGGCATACTGCTCTCAGGACGCGGGTCGAATTTCGAAGCAATTGCGACGAATATTCGCGAAGGTAAGCTGGATGCAGAGATCGGCGCTGTCATCTCCAACGTTCCGGACGCACCAGGATTAGAATTGGCGAGAAAATTAGGACTCGATAGCCTCAGTCTTCCCTCGCGCGGTGTACCGAGAGAGGAATACGACCAGCGCCTGGCAGCGGAGCTGAACAGCAGATCGGTAGACTTGGTATGTCTCGCAGGTTTTATGCGCGTGCTAACGCCGGGATTCATCCGAGCCTTCTCACGGCGCATTTTGAACATACATCCGTCACTCCTTCCGGCATTCCCGGGCTTGCATGCGCAGCGGCAAGCTCTTGAGTATGGAGTCAAAGTTTCCGGCTGCACGGTGCATCTCGTCGATGAGGGGGTTGATACCGGGCCGATAGTATTGCAGGCCTGTGTCGAGGTTCGTGACGACGACACAGAGCAGAAACTTTCAGAGCGAATTCTTCGCGAGGAGCATCGTATTTATTCGGAGGGGATTCGACTTGTGCTCAGCAACACGCTCGGGCTTGACGGGAGGAGAACAAAAATATGCGATTCATCACAGTACTCTTGATTTTTACCGCCACGCTTAGTGCGGATACGGTTGTGCTCAAAAATGGAGACAAGCTGACAGGTACGCTTATCACGACAACAGAAGATGCGATCGTATTATGAAGGAATCGTTTGAACGAGTGTATGACACT
>CAYTVP010000502.1:0-2930 GCA_964441675.1 uncultured Solibacteraceae bacterium
TGAAGGTGACGTTCCGGCAAACGTCCCACGTTCGCGCATCGTCGGATGAGTACGGAACATTCCTGCGTGTGGTTTTGCGCGAGAACGGGATCGATCCCTCGGAGATCCGGCTGGCGGCGATCTGCTCCGTCGTACCAGACGTGATTCACTCGCTGCGCAACTGTTTTCGAAAGTATTTCCGCTTCGATCCGTTTCTGCTGCAGCCGGGTGTGCGAACCGGATTGAAGATCAAGTATCGGAATCCGCTTGAGGTAGGGGCAGACAAGATCGCGAACGCCATCGGTGCAATCAACCGATTCCCAGGGCGAAATCTCATCATCGTGGATTTCGGAACCGCGACCACCTTTTGTGCAGTCAGCAAAGACAAAGAATACCTGGGCGGAACGATCACTGCGGGAATTCATACCTCAATGGCGATGCTCGAATCGAAAACCGCGCGCCTGCCGGCCGTGGAGATCGTCAAGCCCGAAGGCGTGCTCGGCCGGTCCACCAGCGAAAGCATCCAGGCCGGGCTCTACTATGGGACGCTGGCCGGCGTACGGTCGATCACGGAGATGATCGCGAACGATCATTTCTCAAGCGAAGAGCCTCTGATCATCGGTACCGGCGGGTTCGGACGCTTATTTGAAGACGAGGGAATTTTTGACGCGTTTCTGCCGGACCTCGTACTGGCCGGACTTCGGCGGGCAGTGGAGCTGTGGCGAATCGACGCCGAGAAACCGGCTCAGAGCGGGAATATTTCGACAGGCGGCTGAGGAACTGGAAGCTCCGCCAGCAATTCTGAAATTGTCCGTCCGAGAATCGGATGCCGGTAGCCCGGAGCGATTTCGGCTAGCGGAACCAGGACGAACGCGCGCGCGGCGAGGCGCGGGTGTGGGATGGTGAGACGCTGATCGCGGACCACGAGATTGTCGTAGAACAAGATGTCGAGATCGATCGTACGCGGGCCGTTGGGAATACTGCGCTCGCGTTTCAGTTCTTCCTCGATCCCGCCGACAACTTTGAGCAGGTCGTAGGGGTCGAGGGAAGTTTCGATCTGAACGGCGGCGTTTAGAAACCAATCCTGATCGAGATAGCCGACCGGAGCTGTTTTATACAGGCGCGATTGCCGCCGCAAGGTGGATGTCTCCTGAAGCGCTCGCAAGGCCGTTGCAATATTGTCAACCTTGCGGCCCATGTTCGAGCCAAGGCCCAGGAAGACCTCAGCCATTGCTCCCACGGCTCCGATGGATTTCGACGGCTGTGGATTCAACGCCGCGATAGGCTAGCGCCGCTGGCTTCGTAAGCCGAAGCCACACGCCGGCGACGCCGGGAAACAGAAACACGCGGCGAGCGAGATGCTCCGCGAGAGCCTCAATCAGCCGGAAGGATGATTCCATCGCGAGCGATTGAAGCGCCGCAACCACCTTCGAATAATCGACGGTGTCCTTCACATTGTCGCTGCTGCCCGCGGGTGCAAGGTCGATCTCAATATCCAAGTCGATAACCAACATCTGCAGGCGTTGCCTCTCCGCGTCGGAAACGCCAACGCGGCTTTCGATTGGCACTCCTCGCAGAATGATTTTGTCCATAGTTCCCTATTCAGCGTAGCGGGCCGCGCTCACAGCATCGGCGAGTTCGAGTGCGCGGCGTGTGGATGCAACATCATGTGTGCGAATGATGCCGGCACCGTTCCAAGCTGCCAATGCCGCGGCGGCAAGCGACGCTTCCAGGCGTTCTTCCGGCGGCGATCCTCCGGAAACCACGCCGAGAAACGACTTCCGGGACGCCCCAACAAGCACCGGATAACCAAGATTCTTAATTTCTTCGAGCCGTGCAAGCAGCTGCAGATTGTGCTGCGTTGTTTTCGCAAAACCGATGCCGGGGTCGACGATGATATTCCGGATGCCGGCGGCAGCCGCGCGAGCGGCGCGATCAGCGAGAAACTGCTTCACATCAACAACGACATCTGCATAGTCCGTGTGCTGCTGCATCGTTTTTGGAGTCCCGCGCATGTGCATCAGTACGATCGATGCCCCGCGGCGAGCTATTGTCTCAAGCATGTTCGGATCGCCGGCGGCTGAAATATCGTTTATGATCGCGGCGCCTTCGGTGAGGCACGCTTCGGCGACAGCGGAAAGTGTTGTGTCGATGGAAAGAGGAACGGGTACGCGTCCGGCCAGGTGCCGGATAACGGGAAGCACGCGGCGGATCTGCTCATCAGCGCTGATACTTTCCGAGCCGGGGCGTGTGCTCTCGCCGCCAATGTCGAGGATGTCAGCACCCTCGGCAATCATTTGGCTGGCGCGATCGATTGCCTGCTGCGGATCGGGTACGCGGCTCCCCCCATAAAATGAATCCGGCGTAATGTTGAGCACACCCATGATGCGGGTGCGACGGTAATGTTGTTCTTCTTCGCCGGATACGGTCATCGGAGCTTCTCCTATTTTGCGGGATGACATTGATTCGGTGCCCGGATTGTTATATAGCTAGACATCACGATATTGCGATTCGGCAATCGTAGGAGGGTAATTCCATTTCTTTCTTAACTCGCTTGGCGCTTGGTGTCTTCATATCTCTGGTCTCAGGCGCGCTTCTAGCGCAAAGCACCAGTGGCACCATTGGCGGCAAGGTTCAAGACGCAACAGGCGCCGCGGTTGCCGGCGCGACTGTAGAGCTTAAGTCTGTTAGCTCTGAATTCTCGAGGAAAGTTACCACCGACGTCGAAGGAGCGTTTTCGTTCCCGAACATTCAACAGGGCGGATACATGGTGGAAGTGACCATGTCCGGCTTCAAGACATTCACTCAGCGAAACATTGTGATCCGCCAGTATGAGCAAGTCCAGATGCCGATCGTGCTTGAAGTAGGTGACGTAGGCCAGCGGGTAGAAGTAACGGAAGCCATCTCGGCGTTGAATGTCGAGACGCCGGAAGTGAAAGGCACCATCTCGC
>CAYTVP010000503.1:0-2920 GCA_964441675.1 uncultured Solibacteraceae bacterium
TTCCTTCCCGGCGGGCGATCCGGTGGGTGGTGGTACGGCGGCATCGAATTGGCTCGGCGACCTGGCGATTTCCTACGATAGGGCCCGCGAACAGGCAAGCGAGCGGCGCCATACAATCCAGACTGAAGTTTCCGTTCTGATGCTTCATGGATTGCTGCACCTTTTGGGTATGGATCACCAGGCCGATTCGGGCGATATGGCTGCGGCGGAGGTTTCGATGCGCCGGAAGCTGGGATTGCCCGCCGGGTTATTGGAGCGGAGCCGGTTATGATCGCTGCCTGGATAGTCGTCAGCGCGGTAATGTTCGTCGTGCTTGTGCTCGTTACAGCAGTACAGCTTTGTTACCTGGAGTTGCTGCGCCTGCGCCCGAGAGAAAACGAGATGCTGGTGTATTTCGACAGCGAGATCGAAGATTATCTCAACGTCAAGCGGGACGTTGGTGCATTGGCGTTCTCGATCTGGAAGCACACGCTGCTGGCGATGATCGCCATTCCCATAATGGCGATCACGAATATATTGCTCGAAGCCGCGATTTTCAGCTTCCTGCTGATGATTACCGGAGCGTATCTGCTTCCGCAGTGGATGTATCGCCGGACCAGCGGACGCTGGCTGGGCGGCATCCGGCCCGTTTTGCGCGGAATGATCTTCGCGGCGCGGCCCGTCATATCCATGCTCAGCGTGATGAAAACGATTGCCGAGTTGGCAGAGGAGGATGCGCCTCCCGCGGAAAAGAACGATGAAATTCATGCCCTGATCGACGCGAGTGCCGAAGAGGGAATCATTCGCGAAAATGACAAAAAACTGCTGCGAACGGTGATCGAACTGAAAGATAAGACCGTGCGAGAGGTGATGACACCTCGTCCCAACATGGTTACCATCGCCGAAGCCAAGACGCTTGAAGACCTGCGTCAGATCGTTATCAGTGAGCAGTACTCGCGAATTCCGGTGTACCAGGAATCTCTCGACAATATCGTGGGGTTTGTCCATGTCCGCGACATGTTTGAAGTGGAATCGCAGCAGCGGTTACTGCGAAAAGTGCGCGAGATCATGCGGCCGATCGATTCCGTTCCCGAAACCAAACCAGTGGATGCCCTGCTGCGCGAGATGCAGCGCGACGGGAAGCATATGGTAATGGTTGTGGACGAATATGGCAACACGGCCGGGTTGGCCACTATGGAAGATCTGGTGGAAGAACTGCTCGGCGAGATTCGTGATGAGCATGAGCCCGCGGTGGATGTGGAGAATCAGGGAGACGGCACCTACATCGTTTCGGGGAGCTACGATCTCGATCACCTTCCCGATCTCGTAGAGTTCAGGCCGCCCGAGTCCACCGAATCCACTACGATTGGCGGGCTGGTGACGGAATGGATGGGACACGTCCCACATCAAGGTGAATCGATCGAGCGTGACGGCCTCCGCATCGAAGTATTGGCTGCCAGCGATCTCCGCGTGGACCGTGTGCGGTTGTCGCGAGTTCTAAACGGAGCCGGGAACGGCGAAGCGGAGAAATCTTCGGGACATGGCGAGGCCGCTCATGTCGAGTCCTGAAGAATCGTCCGAGTACCGTTGCGGATTTGCGGCAATCGCGGGACGTCCGAACGCCGGTAAGTCGACGCTGCTGAACCGGCTGGTGGGCGAGAAAATCGCAATCGTTGCATCCAGGCCGCAGACAACCAGAACTCAAATCCAGGGCGTGCTGACCCTGGATCATGCACAGATCATCTTTGTGGATACGCCGGGCATCCACCGGTCCGACACCTATTTCAATCGCCGAATGATGATGGCTGTTCGCGAAGCGCTGGACGCTCCGGATGTACGCTTGTTCGTGGCAGATGTATCACGCGGATTGGATCAGGGGGAAGAGCAGGCACTCGACACGCTGCGGCGCGCCCAGGCGCAGATGCCGAAGCCGTCGATTCTGGTGCTCAATAAAATTGATCTGATCGAGGACAAACGAACCCTTCTGCCGTTGATCGAAAAGTATCAGGCAGTTCACCCGTTTGAGGAATTTGTTCCGGTCTCGGCGCGGCATGGGGATGGCACCGAGCAGTTACTTCGCGCAATTTTGAAGTACCTTCCGAAAGGACCAGCGATGTTCCCGCCGGATTACTTGACCGACCAGCCGGAGCGCTATATTGCGGCCGAGATGATTCGCGAACGGATTCTGGCTCTCACTCGCCAGGAAGTTCCTCACGCGGTTGCGGTAAGGGTAGACGGCTGGGAAGACAAGCCGGCGCTGACACGGATTCGGGCATCCATCACCGTCGAGCGTCCCGGCCAGAAGGCGATCGTAATCGGGAGCAAGGGCGCTTCGCTGAAACGCATCGGAACGGAGTCGCGTCAGCATATCGAGGCGTTTCTCGGCCGCAAAGTATTTTTGGAGTTGTTCGTCAACGTGAAGCCGGGATGGCGGACCAATGAGGGTTTTGTCAATGAACTCGATTGGCGGACGAACTTACAATAGATTCAGACGATGAAGAAGTTGGTAGTAATCTCGATTCTCGCCCTCGGCGTTGTGTTCGCCGCGGACGAAAAAAAGATAGACGACGACATTATCTACGACAAGGTGCGCCGGGTATTAGCGAACGATCCGGACGTCAAGGGCGGCGCTTTCGAAGTAGAAGTGAACGACGGTGTCGTGACGGTAAAGGGACGCGTGGATCGGGAGAAGTACCGCCAGAAGGTAGACCGTCTTTGTAAGAAGGTCAAGGGCGTCACTTCCGTCAATAATCAGGTAAAAGTCTCGCCGTAAAGCTCAGACTTTTTCCGGCACCATATAGGGAGCCCGATAGTTCCGCGTCAACAGCTTGTTGGCTTCGTCATCTCCGACAAATCGTTCAGTGGCCGGATCGAACGTTAATTGGCGTTCCAGGCGGTGGCTGATATTTCCGAGATGCGCACATGGCAAGTGCCCTGGCGC
>CAYTVP010000504.1:0-2904 GCA_964441675.1 uncultured Solibacteraceae bacterium
AGCGCTGCGCAGCCGCCCGAATGCCCACGTCTATCAGAACAACGGGATGGATCTCACAGCCGTACCCGCCGGCCAAGGATTCGACTTCGCCTTCTCCACGATCGTCTTTCAACACATTCCCAGCCGCGATGTGATCGAGATCTATGTTCGCGAAGTTGCCCGGCTGCTGAAAAACGGCAAGCTCTTCAAGTTCCAGGTGCAGGGTGGCGAGGGGATGGACCCGACCAAACCCGACGATACCTGGGAAGGTGTGCCGTTTACCGATCAGGAAGTGGTCGAGATGGCCGAACGCTGCGGCTTCGAGCCTCGCCACCGCCATGGCGCAGGCACGCAGTACTTCTGGCTCTGGTTCTTCAAAAAGTAGAACCGGATGCCGCCGCGGCCTTCCGCTTCTGTTCCCAGTAGCGGCGCATGCGTTCGGAAACCTCCAGCCTCTCCTCGCGCGTCATGCCCTTCCGGCCCCGCCGTTTCGGTGCCACGGGAACCCGCGGCGAAGATTGCTGCTTTTCCAGGCGCTCGATGAGCGCGTCCAGCCGATCGCGTTCATCGACGAGTTGTCGAATTGTTTGATAAATGTCCACGACAGGCTAACGGGCCAGGAACGGCCAGTCACTTGTCAGATGATATCCGAAACGGAAGATCGCCAAGACGGCGGTAATTACGGCGAACACCAGCAGCGCAGCCAGAGCGATGCCGATACTCTTCATCACGCCCTGCCGGCCTTCGCGATTCAGCACCAACAGCCACCCCGCGAATATGCCGACGAAATACAGCAGGATCATCGGTACCGCAAAGATCGTGAGATTCACGACGTCGGGTGTCGGTGTCACGATTGCCGCGACGATGACAATAATCAGGATCGCGTACCGCGCGTTGCGAATCAGGAATCCCGGCGTTGTGATCCGTAGCAGCGTCAGAAAGAAAATCAGAATTGGCAGTTCGAACAGTATGCCGATACCGAGGGTCACATTGACGAACAGATCGAAATATTCGACCAGGGAGACGACCGGCTTCACGTTTGCGTCGTTGCCGACACCCAGCAGAAATGTGATCCCAAAGCGGAACGCAACGAAGTAGGCAAACAGCCCGCCGGCGATAAAGAGCCCGGCGGAAATGAGTACAAACGGCCCGGCCCAGCGGCGTTCTTTCTTATACAGTCCGGGCGCGATAAAAGACCATATCTGGTAAAGGGTCCACGGCGCCGAAAGGAACACCGCGGCCAGCAGCGGCAGCTTTACATAGATGGTCGTAAAGGCATCCGTCGGATTGATGGCCGCCAGGTCGCGCTCAAAACCCAGTGATTCCAGTGCGCTCGCGGCCGGTTCGCTGACCAGCCGCCATAGATCCTGTGCGAAAATCAGCGCGAACGCGAATCCGGCGGCCACGCCCGCCAGAATTCGGATAATCCTCGAGCGAAGCTCCTCCAGGTGATCGAGAAATGACATGCGAAGCATGCCGTCGTCGCCTTCGTCATCCTCTTCATCGCTGGCGGGTGGAGCCGGCGGCGGAGGCGCCGGAGGCGCTGCGGGTGTAACCACAGCAGGAACCTCCGAAGGGGCGGGCGGATGCACGTTCTCACGAGCGTACGGGTCGTTGGCGTACCCGTACGGGTCGTCGACGGTCTGTTCGTAGCTCACTTGAGAAGGCGGAGTGCTGGACTCCGCCTCCGGGCTCTCGCCGCCCTTCGGCGTTTCCTCACTACTGGACATTGCGTAAAACTAAGGAATTAGCCTCTCAAGCGTTCTGGCGAGACGGTTCTGCCTGCGGAGCATCTTCTTTTCGCTCCACCGGCGTACTTACCGGCACACTTCCCTGAACGCCCGGTAGGGCGTCCGGTTCAGTGACCGCTGAAGCCGTCTGCACGGAATCGCTTGTATCCGATGATTCAGCGCCCTGAGTTGCGGATGCGCTGTCTGTTGATGGGCTGGAGTCGGTCGATTCGGACGACTGATAACCATCGTAACCGTTGTCGTAATAGTTATAGTCGTAGTTATACGAAGTGTCGGATTCCGATAGCGACGACTTGATGTCGCTACCTATGTTATTCGCCTGCTGGCGAACTTCTGCGGTTTCCTGCTCCAGATTGGCCATTTCGCGGTCGAACGTAGACTTCAATTCGCTCGATGCGCGGCGGAATTCGGTGAGTGCTTTGCCAATTGTCTTGCCGAGTTCGGGCAACTTCTTCGGCCCAAATAGCAGCAAGGCAAGTACAAAGATCACAACCGTTTCTTGCCAGCCTAGCGGACCCATCGATATCCTCCACCCGAAATTGTAACGCGATATGATCCGGAAATGCCTCTGGCCCTGATCCTTGCAGCCCTGGTGTCCCAAAACCTGCCCCATCCGATCACTATCGATGGTCAGCCCTTTACAGAGCTGCGCGCGGATGCTCCGAAGCCATACCTTCATCCTCTACGCACAGCCTCTGGAAAAGTCATCACCCGCCAGTACCCGATGGCAGAGGTTTCCGGCGAAACCCGGGACCATCCCCATCACCGCGGCTTGTGGTTTTCGCACGGCGACGTCAATGGCTGGGACTTCTGGGCCAATGAAGAAACCCAGAAGGGTGTCGGCAAAGGCAAGGGTACTATCAAAATCACCAAACTGGAGGCGCACAAAGGCGGCAAGCCCGGCGTTTCCTTTGACGCCGATTGGACTACTCCTGAAGGCACTCTCGTAAAAGAGCATCGCGATATCCGTGCCTCCGGATCCTCGAACATGCGGATCATTGACATGGATCTGACGCTATTTGCGGTTCAGAAGGCGGTCTTCGGGGACACGAAGGAAGGCACGCTCGCCCTCCGGCTCCGCGACGAGCTGATCGAGAAAAACGGCGGAAGGATGATCAACGCCGAGGGAGCCACGGGCGAGAAAGCCGTCTGGGGAAAACCGTCCCCGTGGGTG
>CAYTVP010000505.1:0-2897 GCA_964441675.1 uncultured Solibacteraceae bacterium
TCCTCCAAATACAGGAACCCGGGCGAGCACAGCACGGCCGCGTACCCGGCAATCATTGCCTCTTCGAACGCCTGCGCCCCACCGGAAATCCGGTCGTGAACGATGCTGAAATACTTTTCTATCTCTTGGGCGGTAGGCGGCCGCCGGTAGGCCGTGCGCAAGAAGGACCGCAGCAAATACTTGGCGTGCTTGGCCGTTGCCGGACCGCCTACCAACTGTAATGTTGACCTGCGAGATTCCGCGCTCGCAACCGGCCCCGTCACTTCCATCCAGCGGTAGGCCACGCCCGGCATCCCCTCGGCGGTGGCATCAGGACTGCCTGTGAACCCGGGGCGGGAGCGAAACAGCCGCGCCGCATCGGGTAGTATCTGCTCGCCGGGAAGCAGATCTACCTCCAATTCGTGAACTGCGGGTTCGGGCGAGACGTCGAAAGACCCGAGCAGGCGCTTTTCGCCTCCCTGGCTCCGGGCGTAAATTGTGACCGGCTCGGTCGTCCGGCCGCGTGATGTTTTTTCGCGATTCGGACGCCACCAGGTTTTCCCGTCGCGCCGGGCCTCATAAAGAGTGTGAATCCAGATTGAGTAACCACTGAAGCGCAGGCGATACTTTCCGCCGGCCGAAGCAGTGAACTCATCGAAGTGGTATTCGTTCCCGGTGTAGGTGCTTGCCGGCGTGACGAATGCTTCGAGCTCCCGCTTTTGAGGGTCGGCTGCGCCGACAGTGATCGGCACCTTCTCGGCGAGAACATCCGGCTGGGCATCGAAACCAAGAATCGGAATTGTGGCACGTTCCGGAGCCGTATTGAATTCGCTGTAGCGCATGCGATTGAGAAACCGCTTTTGTTCGCGAGCGTAATAGCGCCTCTGCCGCTGCGGTTCGCGCGCCGATGCCAGAACCAGCCGGATTGCCCGCTCCGCCGTTTCGAGATATCGCGCCATCTGCACATGAGAAACATCCAACGCCTGGCCGGACTTATTAAATCGCTGAACGATCCCGTCTTCGGGAAGCGAGTCGCGCAGTTGCAGCCACGAAGCGTTCAAGATGTCGCGGAGCGTATTCTCGTATTCGTAACGATTTAAGCGCCGGAGAACGGACCTCCCTTCGACAACCGCCCGACCGCGCTCGTGGGCCAGCAAAGGTTCCGCAATTGCTCTGGCGTAGGATTCCCGATCGGCAGGCTTAAGCATGTTCTGACCGCCCGGCGGCATTGCGCCTTCCCGAATGGCGTCATGGATACGGACCCAGCGTCCAAAGATATCCGTGTTCTCCAAATTGAATGAAAGAGACGTGAAGTCCAGCCCCATTGGCGCATCGGAGGATCGATGGCAGCCAACGCAGTTCTTCTCAAGAAAGACTTTGATCGCAGGTGGGGTTTCGGCCGGCGAGTCACCGGCGAGGAGCCGCATCAGCGGTAGCAACAATGCTCCTGCTGACCGCGTGAATCGCTTCATAGCAACTCGCGAATCAGATTCCCTCCATTGATCGTCGCCCGTTCGGCGCGGCCGTTATGGAGAAATGTCAACTTCAAATGATCGAGGCCGAGCAGATGCAGAATCGTGGCGTGTATGTCGTGCACGTGATAGGGACGATCGACAGCCCGCAAGCCGATTTCGTCGGTAGTACCGATTGGCTGACCAGTCTTGATTCCCGCGCCGGCCATCCAAATAGTGAAGCCCCACGGATTGTGGTCGCGCCCATTGCCGCTTTCGTTGAATGGCGTCCGGCCGAACTCACCGCCCCACACCACCAACGTGTCGTCCAGCATCCCGCGCTGTTTGAGATCAGTCAGCAATCCAGCGACTGGCTTGTCGGAAGCCCGGCACCACTTCGCATGATTGCCTTCCAGATCCTGATGCGCATCCCATCCGCTGCCGCTGCCGCAGTAGAGCTCGATAAATCGCACTCCGCGCTCTACCAGCCGCCGGGCCAGAAGGCAATTCTTCCCGAAAGCTTCTGTTGCCGGGTCGTCCATGCCGTACAGTTTCTTTGTGGCGTCTGTTTCCCGGGCAAGATCAACTGCCTCGGGAGCGGACGATTGCATCCGGTAAGCCAGCTCGTATGATTCCAGCCGGGCTTCGAGGTCGGGTTCGCCGGACCGCTGCCCGGCGTGGTGGCGATTGAGGTCGGAGAGAAGATCCAATACGCCGCGCTGTTGAGCGGCGCCGATGCGGCCCGGACGCGTGAGGTTGAGGATCGGCGGGCCCTCGCGCTGTAGTAACGTTCCTTGGAAGGTCGCCGGCAAAAATCCCGAACTCCAATTTTGCGCGCCTCCGACAACACTCTTGTTGTCCGTCAGGATCACAAAGACGGGTAGGTTATTGTTGGCCGTTCCGAGTCCATAGGTCAGCCACGCGCCCAGAGACGGACGGCCGGCGATGATGGAACCGGTGTTCATCTGACACACAGAGCCGACATGGTTCAAGCCGTCAGCCCAGCACGAACGAATCACGGCGAGATCGTCCACGTGCTGGGCAATGTGCGGATACCAATCGGAAACCCACTGGCCGCTTTGCCCGTGTTGAGCCCACTTTCGGCGCGACGGCATGATCGTGTTGGTGGCCGTTCCCATAGCCGTGATCGGTCGTCCGAACGACTCCGGCATAGGCTGCCCGGCGAGCTTTTCGAGCGCCGGCTTCGGATCGAACAGATCAATATGGCTCGGCCCGCCTTCCATGAACAGCCAGATAATCGACTTCGCTTTGGGTGCAAAGTGCGGGTTCCTGGATGCCAGCGGATTCGTAGCAGCCGCGGCTAATGCCGGGGTGCCTTCACCGCTAAGGAGGTGGAGTAAGGCCATGCCCCCCAATCCGCTGCCGCCGCGCATCAGAAACTCCCGGCGCGAAGCGATGGGTTTCAGCATCGATCTAAAAGCGGTAGACGAATTCATTGGAGTTCAG
>CAYTVP010000506.1:0-2878 GCA_964441675.1 uncultured Solibacteraceae bacterium
GGGTGGTTCGGAGCTGTCTCACCGAGATCTCCCGCAACGGATCAGGCGTCCTCGTTTGTCTGCAGTTGAACGGCCCCGCCGTTACCGGGCCGTTGCAACATGAGGCCGGCGTTGGAGCCCAAATTCTGGCCGATCTCGGACTCCGCCGAATCCGGTTGCTAACCAATCATCCCAGGAAGATCGTAGGGTTGGAGGGATTTGGAATCGAAATTGTCGATCAGACACCAATTCCCGAAGATCAGGGAACTTTGCTCACAACCACCTCGTCTTGACAGGCAGAAGGAGCTTTCATGACTCGTCGTCTCTCGGTTCTCATTCTTTTCGCACCGGTTTTCGCTTTTCCTGCTGATCCGTCGTTATTGCAGCTCTTACCTCCTGATGCCGTTACCGTGGGCGGCCTGAACGTCGATCAGGCGAGGAATAGCCCGCTTGGCCAATACCTGATCACCAACATGGCGAACGAAGAGAACGGTTTCGAGAAGCTGCAGGACCTCACAGGCTTCGATCCGCGCCGCGACCTTCGGGAGGTTCTTATGGCCTCGAGCCCGCAAAGCAAGCAGGGTCTGTTTGCGGCGCGTGGTCTTTTCGATCAATCGCGCATCCTGCAGGCGGCCAAGGATCATGGCAAAGCAACCATGGTGTATCAGGGCGTCAATGTGATAGCAGACAACGGAGATGAGAAATGGATTGCTTTCCTCGATGCCGGTACCGTTATCGGTGGGCAGGCCGAGGCGGTAAAAAAGGCTATCGCGCAGCGGTCAAAGGCGCCGGCCCAGCCATATGCTTCGGCCGTGCAGGCTTTAAGCGCGCAATATGATGCGTGGCTGTATTCCACCGATCCGGCGCGCTTTCCCACGCATATGCCGAAGAATTCCAATACACAGGTCCTGCAGGGCGTCCAGAAAGCCAAGGGCGGGATCAAGCTTGGCGTGAACGTTCAGATCGACGCCGAAGCCACGGCGCGCTCTGAAAAGGACGCGGTGGCATTGCAGGATGTCATTCGATTTTTGGCAGGAATGGTCCAGTTGAATCGCGATAAGCCCGGCGCGGCCGACGTTGCAACGATGCTCGATTCGCTCCAGATTTCTACGCAGGCGAACCTCGTTACGCTATCCCTGAAGATTCCGGAAACGGATCTCGAAAAGCTGATTGAGAAGAATCGTGAGCGGCGGCAGGCCCGCCGGTCACGCGCTCCCCGCACCATCTAGCCTTACTGCTTTAAATCCGATCGAGGGCCTGACTAAGATCCCACTGCAGGTCCTCGAGATCCTCCAGCCCTATCGAGAAGCGCACCATATCCGGCTCCACACCGGCGGCCTTCTGCTGGTCCGCCGACAACTGTTGGTGCGTTGTGGATGCAGGGTGGATCACTAGGCTTCTCACATCCCCGACGTTGGCCAAGTGCGAAAACAACTGCAGAGAGTCGACCAGCTTTTTGCCGGCGTCGTATCCACCCTTTACTCCGACGCTGAATACGGCGCCCGCGCCTGGCGGACAATATTTCCGGGCCAGTTGATAATACGGCGACGACTTTAAGCCAGGATACTTCACCCAGGAGATCTTGGGGTGCTGTTCGAGAAATTCCGCAACCGCCTGCGCATTCGCCAGATGACGTTCCATGCGAAGACTCAACGTCTCAACGCCCTGTAAGAACAAAAATGCGTTAAATGGGCTGAGGCACGGCCCCATGTCGCGCAAACCTTCAACGCGGGTTCGGATGATAAACGCCATTGGCCCGAATACCTCGCTGAAGTTCATACCGTGGTATGCCGGCGACGGCTGATTAATCAGCGGGAAATCGCCCTTGGTCCAGTCAAACTTTCCGCCATCCACAATGATTCCCCCAATGGATGTGCCGTGCCCGCCGATAAATTTCGTCAGAGAGTGCAGTACCAGGTCGGCGCCCCAATCGATCGGACGGCAAACATACGGGGTGGCAAATGTGTTGTCGATGACAAGCGGAATATTATGCTCATGAGCAATCTTGGCAATTGGTTCGATATCGAGCACGTTGCCGCGCGGGTTCGAGATCGTCTCGCCGAAGATCAACTTGGTTTTGGGCGTGATCGCCTTACGGAAGTTCTCCGGATTATCCGGCTCCACAAACGTAGTATCAAAACCCAAGCGGCGAAAGCTTACATCGAATTGCGTGTAGGTGCCGCCGTAAAGGGTGGCCGCGGACACCATGTGGTCGCCTGCCTGCATCAGTCCGGAAACAGTCAGAAACTGCGCGGACTGTCCGGAGGCGAGCGCAAGTGCCCCCACGCCGTTCTCAAGGGATGCGATGCGTTTCTCGAGAACGTCGGTTGTCGGGTTCATGATTCGCGTGTAGATGTTGCCGAACTTCTGCAGCGCGAACAGGTCAGACGCGTCCTGGGAGTCTTCGAAGACGAAGGATGTCGACTGGAAGATCGGCACAGCGCGCGCCTTACCCATTTCCAGCGGTTCGTGCCCTTCGTGGACCGATCGAGTATTAAAGCCAAGCTTTCGTTCGTCGCTCATAGGGAAACCCACAATCTACCGCAACCAGCGGTCGAGATTCTCGCTCACAAATTGGTCATCGTTCAAATACGGGTACGCCGCGTATACCCGGGCGATCTCTTCAGCCTGCCCAGGCGACAGATCCTCATCGGGGTCCAGGCACCAGGTACCTTCTAGCAATCCTTGCCGGCGCAGCACTTCATGAATTCCTGCGATACAGCCTCGAAAGCCATTCGCCGCATCGAAAAAGGCCGCATTGGAGTCGGTTACGGCCCACGGGTCAAAACTCGCCGGATCCTTCACCATCTCAACAGCAGTCCGGGTCCAGCAGGCAAAATGCCCCAGCAATCCCCCAACGCACCAGTCGCTCTGCAAATCCCAGATAATTGCGTCGTCA
>CAYTVP010000507.1:0-2867 GCA_964441675.1 uncultured Solibacteraceae bacterium
AGAGAGATGAGAAAGCTCAGGCCGCCGACGGATTCGAGCTGCCCGCGCTTGGACAACTCTTCGGCCAGCGTGACGCGATCAATCCGCGTGCCGGCCTCGTACAACTCCGACATGACGTCAAAAACTCGGCGGTGCGATTCCAGGCTGAAGTCGTCCCGCTCGAGCAGGCCGGAAACGGTGATAAACGCGTCGGGGTCCAGGACGACCGAACCGAGCACAAATCGCTCGGCGTCCAGATTGGCCGGAAGACCTCGTTCGAGCGCTACATCCCGCGTTGCCATCGTCTCACCCTAAGGCCGCAGTTCCCTATAAGACAAGTTCTTTTCCTGTGGGTAGCGCAACGAAATGCATACCGCGAGTAAGGGAACTTCTTCTAACAAGATAGCCGTCGCGACCGCGGAGTTTTCCACAGACAAATCACAGGTGAAATGTTTCAACGAGGCTTGACGTCGACCGTCGTCAGCGCGCTGCCGGTCGCCTGCGAAAATCGCACAAGCGACTTAAACAGATTCAGCCGGGCAGCAATGGCGCGCGAACGGGAATCCGCAAGCTCATTCTGTCGCGTCAGCACCAGAAAGTTCGTAGACTCGCCCGTGCTGAATAGCCGGATCTCACTCTCCACTTTTTCCTGCGCCGCTCGGACGCTGGCATCGGCTGCGGCGATCCGCTGCCGCGCAGTCTGGATAAACTGGAGCGAATTCCGCACCTCGACGGTGACTGCCTGCTCCAAACGCGCTGTTTCCAGTTGCAGTTGGCGGTCGTTCAGAGTGGCTTGCTGCAGCAGCCCTTCGGCCGTGCGATTCCGGAGATTGAGATCGAAGGCGATACCTGCCGAGACAGTGGGGAAATTACCGCGGAACAGGTTTGAAAGAGCTGTGCCGTAGCCGCCAACAAGGTTGGGAGGAACACCCCCGAAGGTCGGGAGCGGGAGCGGGGGATAACCGAATTCGGCGGAAACCTGGTTCACGCGATTGTACAAGTCGACGTTCGAACTCAGAAATGGATTGGGCGCGTTATTGATCGTGCCGCCCAAGCCGGCATTGCCGTAGTTGGCCACAAGGTTCAATGCCGGCTTGGTTTGGTTCCGGGCGTAGCGAATCTGATCGTTGTTGTTGTCCCTTTGGAGCGAAACAATACGTAGCTCCGCACGCTGCCGGTGGGCGGCATCCAGTGCGCTGGTCAGGTCCTCGTTAACCGAAGGCACGGGCGGCTCGATGTCGCTAGGGAAAATCCTTTCGGTCCACAATTCTGTCTGACGGTTGCCGGTAAGCAATTGCTTCAGATTGTTCTCCACGAGGGTGATCACTTCGAGGCTCGTTAGATAATCGTCCTTACGGCGCTCCAGTTCCGCTTCCGAGGCAGCTCTCTCCACCGGGGCAAGTGTTCCGCTGGCGATCATCCGGTTGTTCATCTCAAGTTGTGTCTGCGCGTAGTTGACCGAGTCGCGCTTTACTTCCGCGTCACGGAGCGCGGCCAGCAGATCCCAATACGCTGCCTGGGTTCGCGTCACGATGTCGATCAGCTTCAGCTCGAACTCGAAATCGGAAATCTGAGTTTGCCGATTGCGAACGATAAGATCGGTCCGCTCGCGATCGATGGAGCGGTTCCGCCACAGCGGTTGAACAACGCTCAACACCAGCTGTGATGTGTAGTAGGGATTCAATCCGACGAACGGATTGTTTGTCGTCTGGCGCATGTTGCTGAAGTCCAGACGAAACTGCGTACCGGAACGCTGGACGCGCTGAAGAAACGACGAGTTCCAGGAGACAATGGTATCCCGTAGTTCCCCGGTTGGCGATTGCAGCACGCTAGGAGTTGGCGTGATGCGCCGCTCGTAATTTGGCTGGATACGCAGAACGGGGTCGAAGAGTCCTTCCGTCGCCAGCAGAACCGCGCGCGTGACTCTCTGATTCACCCTGCTGATTTCGACTTCGAGATTGTTTTCTACTGCCAGCTCGATCGCTTCTTTGATCGGCAGCCTGCGCTCGGTGGTACCTACCCCGACACGCAACTCCTGCAGTACCGCCGGTAATTGCTTGTTTGCACCAGGATTCGCAGCCGGGGTTTGAGCGCGAGCGGCCGGAACCAGGCATGCCAGCATCAGCAGCAATCCGAACAGGCCGGTGGCGCTTTGAAAGCCGCGCCGGATCCGGGTGCCGCCGGACGCCAGCGTGTTTCCGATCCGCGACCAGACCGGAGACGACGCCAGGTCATCAAACAGCGAGTAAGCGACGGGAGTGAGGAGCAGTGTCAGCAGCAGGCAAAGCGTCTGCCCTCCGATGACGACAATGGCGGCCGTTCGCCGGGTTCCTGCGCCGGCCCCGGTGCCCAATGCGAGCGGAATCATGCCGGCCACCAGCGCGGCCGTCGTCATCAGAATCGGACGCAACCGGTCCTCGCAGCCTTTGATGATTGCCTCAAACTTAGGCATTCCCTCGCGCCGCAGATTCTTGATGTGATCGATCTGCAGAATGGAATTCTTCTTGACGATGCCGAACAGGACGAGAACGCCCACCGATGAATAGATAATCGAAAAGTTTTCGCGGAACATCATCAGGCTCAGCAGCGCGAATGGGATCGACATCGGCAACGAAAGCAGAATCGTAATCGGATCGATGAAGCTTTCAAACTGCGCCGCCAGAATCATGTACATCAGCGCGAACGACAGAATAATGGCGAACAGGAAGTTCGTGGCTGCCTTGCCGAACTCGCGCGTCCCGCCGATGAGGCCGTATGCATAGCCCGGCGGCATATCCAGCTCCTGAGTGATGCGATTTGTTTGATCGATAACTTCGCTGAGCGAGCCCTGTCCCTGGATGATATTCGCGGTGATCAGGATCTGCCGCTGGCGGTTGAATCGCTCGATC
>CAYTVP010000508.1:0-2857 GCA_964441675.1 uncultured Solibacteraceae bacterium
CTATTGCTACCACCCCTACACCTATGACATGGGCGATTTTGAAAAGGTCGCGACGGCTTTCAGCGGAAAGCCCTTGTTGTTCACCGAATGGGGCGGGCGAGCAATCGGTGATTCGCCGGTATTGATGCAAGCAACGACGGCGCAGATTGGCAGGTTGATTGAAGAAGGCCGCGTGAGCGGCCACGCCTTCTGGTCCTGGGCGGATCTTCCGGAATTCAGCCGCGAAGGAGAAGAAAATAAGGGTGGAATTCTAGTTTCTGGTGTCGTTACAGAAGGCCGCCAAATTCGTCCCGGCGTCTACAGCGCTTTGGCCGAGTTATTCCGCTATGTCCCGCAAACTTCACCGGTTCCCAGCCGAAAGCCGGAGGTGATCCCTCCCACTTTGGCACCCCTGAGCTCCAGTTCGCGGTTCACTCCCATATCGCTCCAGGACGCGATCGCAGACAAAGGCCAGCGTCAAGCATGGGAAACGCTCGAACGCACGATGCAGGATTTTTTTGCCTTCCAGGGATTCACATCTCGCCATTGGGCGCAAACTGGGAAGCGATTCTGGACCTGGGACGCTCCGAATCTCACTATCGGTTCTTTTCCATTTCGAACTTCTGTCGTCGGCGAGAAGACTGAACCGATAGTTCTTAACTCAGTGCGCCCCGAAGTCCGCATTCCGATCGAAACCACCGCGAAACGTCTCCTCGTTCTGGGGAATGTGACTGTGCCGGACGGCTATCCGGTGATTGGAAACCTCAGCACTAAGGTCGGTAGCTACACCGTGGTTTATGAGGATGGCGAGCGTCAAGAAGTTCTCCTTCGCTGGGGCGAGGAGATCGCTCGCTCGAACTTGATCGCAGTAGCTTCCAGGATCAATCCGGTCACGGCTCACGGTCAGCGAGTCGTCCTGTTCGTGAAGGATCCCGTGCGGGAGGTCTATCAAACACAAATACTGGCAATCCCCACGAAGCCCAAGCGTATCCGCGCACTCGAATGCCGATTCCAACCACCCATCGAAACTCATGCTGGGCCTCCGGCATCCGCTCATCATTCTCGCGGACCTACGCCGGCTACTGACAGGCAATCGCTCCTGCTATTTGCAATTACGGCAGAGCACGTGAACTGATTATCATGCTTTGCGTGACGGATGATTTGTACCGCGGCGTGATACAACTACTGGGAACCCGCCATGTCCCGCCCGCGACGGTTCATTGTCTCGTTGCTCAGCGCAATTTTTTTGAGCGCGGGCGCTTGCCTCCTGGCGAGTTCCCCCACTCGTTCTGAATCCAGCAAAGATTTTCTCCAAACCATATGGACCACAGAAAATGGATTGCCGCAGAACTCAATCAACGCAATCCTTCAGACCCGAGACGGCTATCTGTGGCTCGCAACATTTGGTGGCCTCGCACGCTTCGACGGCGTTAACTTCACGACCTTCAGTTCCGCCAATACTCCCGGAATGAAGAGCAATCGCATCCTTTCGCTGTGTGAAGGGAGAAACGGAACGCTGTGGATGGGAACGGAATCCGGCGAGGTCGTAAGTTACAAAGCTGGCACCGCGAAAACTTACACGACGAGCGACGGCTTGCCGGGCGGGGTTGTCCCAGCAATCAAAGAGGATCGTACCGGAGTGTTGTGGGTTGTGACGGCCAATGGCTTGGCACGCTTTGAGAACGGCCGCGCAGTAAAAGTGGCGCCCCAACCGGGTCTGCCGGAAGGTGACATTTGGGGTATTGATGAGGACCGGTCCGGCCATCTTTGGTTGACATCCGGCAAGGGCCTGGTCCAGTTTGACGGTGAAAAGTTCAGTACGTACAGGCCCAAGGAAGGCATGCCGGAAGGATTCTTTGCTCCTTTTTATCCTCGCCGTCTGGGAGGCTATTGGATTGGTACCCACGGCGGATTGGCTCATTTCGACCAGGGAACGTTTGTCTTGAGTCCAGACATTCCGAAGCCGCCCACACTGAAGATGCGAACGCTGATGGAGGACCGGGATGGCACAATCTGGATCAGTGGAACTCTAGGTGCGGCGCTCCGCTATGCGAATGGAAAATGCACCAGGTATCCGCTGAAGTCCGGTACCGCAGTAGTTAGGGCGATGTACCAGGACAGAGAAGACAATCTGTGGATGGGATCTGACGGTGGTGGGCTAGTCAAACTTGCCAGACGCAGAGTCACAACCTATACCACCGATGATGGTCTCCCCAGCAACAATGTCCACGCGGTCACCGATGACGGCGCGGACGGATTTTGGATTACGACCAGCGGCGGGCTGGTGCATTGGCGAGCAGGTAAGTTCGTTGCGTATCGAGACAGAGTACTGAGTTACGCGACCTCGCTCTACCGCGACCGCGCCGGAAAGCTATGGGTTGGAAGTGACCTTGGGCTGACTCGGTTCGAAGCAGGCCGACTCACTCACTACAAGGACGGACTCGCACATCCTTGGGTACGCGCGATTCTGGAAGATCGCGACGGAACGATATGGGTTGGAACGTCGAGCGGACTACACCGGTTGCGAGAGGGAAAGTTTGACGCCTGGCGACGGGCTGACGGCCTCGTCAACGAGGACGTGCGCAACCTCGTCCAAACCGCGGATGGCGCCATATGGGTCGGCACAAGTGGCGGATTGAGCAGATTCAAGGATGGCGCCTTCACGAACTACACGACGCGGAATGGTCTTTCGAACGACTACGTGCGCGACATTGTTGAGGACGCTGACGGTGGGCTTTGGTTGGCGACTTATGGAGGTGGACTGACCTATCTTCAGCAAGGACGCTTCGTATCAATCACCACGCAGCAAGGGCTGTTCGACGATTTCATTTCACGTCTCCTGGTAGACTCTGGCGGTAACTTCTGGCTACTCGGTAAC
>CAYTVP010000509.1:0-2840 GCA_964441675.1 uncultured Solibacteraceae bacterium
CAGCCGTCACTGAGAGGCTGGGCGCGCCAGTCCCTGTCGTGGCGGTGTTAGTTATGCTGACACCGTTCGTCAACTGTACCAATACGCTGAAGTCGCTGGGCAGGAACGTGCCACCTGTCGGGGTGCCAGGCGCCGCCTGGCAGTTCACGACGATGTCGCCGGCCAACTCTGTCAGGCCTTCTGGACGAACACCCAAGTTGGTGGTCGTCATAATGCCTGAGCAGATCTGTGCAAAGCTGCTGGTGCTGCCCAATATGAGCGCTCCAGCCAGCGCAAGCCCATGAAACAGCTTGCGAGTTTTAAGCATTAAGGATCTCCTTGTGGATTTCAATTCGAATTGATGAAAGCTCTCTGTCAACCTGAGCCTCAGTGGATTGCAACCTATCGTTATCCGCTAAACCCAAAATTGAGCCGTCTTCCTCTTCCAAGATTTTTCTTGTTGTGCTCGCGGGATCGATGTCATTTCACCCGTCTAGCCACGGTTATACGAAAAACTAACATTTGCGCCAAAGCCGAGTCAAGAAAAAAACAATCCTTGCCCGGAGGCTTTGCCCCTATACCGTCAATGATTTAACCATGCGGCTGCGGAGAACGTCAAGTGACTTTCATGACCCGTGAGACCGCTGAACCCCTCAAATACACGCTGCACAACAGGCAGCCAGCTCTTTTTGAGAGCAATCGCGGGGCCAGCAGCCCGGCACGCACAAGTCTTTCATTCTTATAAAAATGAACAACGGTCATACCCCAGTGCCGCGATACACCACGACACAGGGGGTGTGTCATTAAGGTACAGACCGGGTTACTGCGGCCAATCGCGCCGGCCCATCACCTTGGGCATCTTCCGGTACCGCTGTTTCAGCTCTTCCGTGGCGTCAGTTAGCTCCGGCGTGTCGTAGACGACGCGAGGGGTAAGAAATATAACCAGCTCCGTACGTTCCTTCTCGACAATCTTGCCGCCAAGCAGTCCGCCGAGAATAGGAATTTTCGCGATTCCCGGGATTCCGTTGGTCGAATTGGAGTTGCGTTCCTGGATAATTCCGCCGATGGCGATCATGTCGCCATCCTGGACGGTAATCTGCGTTTGCACATTCCGTCGCGAAAAGCTCGGGGAGTTAATTGGCCCGGTGGTTCCCAGCGGCTGGCTGACCTCCTGATCGATCGTCATGGTAACAATGCCGGAGGTCTGCACACGTGGGGTGATGGTGAGAATCACGCCAGTGTTGCGGTTCTGAATCAGCTCGATCGATCCGCCGATACCCGTCGATGCTCCGGTCCTCACCGGCACTTCTGTGCCGACGTTGATCGACGCCGGAATGTTGTCGGTGGCCATCACGGATGGCGCGGCAATCACTTTGGTCTTATTCAACTGCTGGCTGGCGTTCAGGGTAAAGAAGAGCTCCCGGCTCTGAGCCACCAGCCATCCGGCTGTCAGCGACTGCAGTCCCACCTCTCCAAAGGTCCCTAGAAACCGCCGGGAAGTACCTGTGCCGGCCTGCTGCAAAGCCGCCTGCACGCCGTACCGGAAGTCATCGGTCAAGAGCACTTCATAGACTTTTGCTTCGATCAGTACCTGGCGCGGCGGAACGTCGATCTGCTCCAGCAGCTTCACGATCTGCTGGTACTCCTGCTGAGTGCCTTGAATCAGCAGCGTATTGTCGAACGGATTCGGAATGATCCGCGGAATCTTCAGTTGCGTTCCGCCTGGTTGCTGGCCGCCGCCCGCGCCCTGCTGACCGAGATACTGCCCTGTCATATCCTGCTGCCGGCCCTGCATCGGACTGCCACCCGGCGGGACCATCCCCGGCATCCCCATCATGTTCGGGTTATATCCCATCATGTTCGGATTAAACCCGCCGCCGCCGGTTCCCTGCAGCAGGGGCAACAGGCCCATCATGCCTCCCCCCATACCGCCGTACATTCCGCCCATGCCTCCCATGCCCCCCATGCCGGTCATGCCGTATGCGGGATTCATGCCTCCGCCTACCTGACCGGGAACCGCCCCCGCCCGCGCGGTCTGCTGGACGGCGATCTGATTCATCATGTTCATCAGGTACATGTAGGCGAAAGTGTCCGTAGGGCTCAACTGCTGACTCATGTAGAGCAGCGTCACCGCCATCGAAAGATTTTCCGCGCGCCCGTACTTCACGCGGAATACAAAGTTTTCGGTACCGCCGACCGGCGGCTTTGCCTCGATGTCCAACCGCCGGATCCATTTCTCCAGTTCCGTAAACGCACCCGGATTCGGCGCGAATGCAACTAAAGTATTAATACGGTCGATTGGCAGAAACTGCACGGCGGCATTCTTTTGCGCCAGGCCAAGCGTGCCGACCACGCGTTCCAACTCGTGCGCCAGATCGCTCGGACGGCTGTACTCCATGTCATACAGCCGGATACGCTGACCCGCCAGCTTTTCGTCGTCGAACATCGAAATCAACTCCAGCGAACGGCGCATGTTCCGTCCGTTGTCGAGCAGAAGCAGCAGATTGGCCGGCTCATAAACCGTCATCTTGGCCCCTTCACCCAGAAACTGCTCGATCAGCTTCGAGATCTCTACGGCATTCGCGAACTTGAGAAATGCGAGATTCAGCACCATCGTTTCGTCTTCGGGAATTTCATTCATCCCGGCGATGCGCGGCCGGATCGGCAGCTTGTTCACATCGCCGGCCGGAATGATGCGATAGAGCTCGCCCACCTGGACAAGTGAGTAGCCGTTCACGCGAAGAATGGTTTCGAGCAAGCCGCGAACATCGCCCGCGCGGACTTCCCCGTATGTCTGGACAGTGATGGTGCCCTTCACGCGCGGGTCGACGACGAACTGCTGCTTCAGGATCGCGCCCATC
>CAYTVP010000510.1:0-2824 GCA_964441675.1 uncultured Solibacteraceae bacterium
GAAATGACCACGACATCATTGATGACCGGATCGATGTGCTGGGCCGCACGACAATGGGACTGACCATCGGCTGCGCCCGCTGTCACGACCACAAGTACGATCCCATCCCGCAACGCGACTTTTACAGGCTGCAGGCCTTTTTCCAGGCAACCCAAGCCGGACCCACCCCCGAAGTTCCCTATAAAGACCCGGAAATGGCGGCAACAGCCGCGAAGAAAATCAAGGAGATTCAGGAACAGCTAAAGAATGGCCCGGAGAAGAAGCAGCTCGATGCCCTTCAAGAAGAGCTGTTGAAGAAATTGATCGCCGGGCGGATCGAACGAGCCAAAGGCAAGGATCTTACCGCTAGCGACCTTCGCCTGGAGATGAAGCTCGAACCGTCCCGCATCTTTTCGGCGGCTGAGAGAGCCCGCCATGCCGAACTGCTCGAAGATTCCACGCGGACGGGCGATGCGGAAGAGAAAGCTTTGCTCGATGAGTTTGAGAAGCAACTGCTGCCTCGCCTCAAGGAAGCCTATGCCTCGGGCAAAGTTGACGCAGCCGGGCGGTTCCAAGCACTCGGCAAGAAAGAAGTCGTGGCTGAGGCGCAAGCAAAGTATGCCGCAAACTCGATTTTCACCGAGCAGGAAAAGAACCGGCATGCGGAACTTGCGGGCGCACTCGAAGTCCTCAATCGGCGCCTCCGACGCTGGCAGCCGAATGTGCTGGCTGTCACCAACGTCCCCGGCCCACCTTCCGGTCCGGATCTGGCGCCCACACGCATCTTGACGCGTGGAGATTACCTGCTACCTGGAGAAGCGGTGGTGCCCGGATTTCCCTCCGCGATCACGGGCAATAGCGATCCCGCCGTACTCGAAACGGACCGCTACCGCCAGTTCCCCACTCGGGGATGGCGTCTCACTCTCGCAAAATGGATCGCGAGCCCTGACAATCCCCTGACCGCGCGGGTGATGGTGAACCGCGTCTGGCAGCAGCATTTCGGTCACGGCATTGTCCGCACCACAAGCGACTTTGGCAAGAATGGCGAAAAGCCCAGCCATCCGGAGTTGCTGGATTGGCTGGCGGTGACTTTCATGGAATCCGGCTGGGACGTCAAGGCGATGCACCGGCTCATGCTGCTGTCGAATACCTATCAGCAGGCCGCGGACAATCCCGCCGATCCGGAGCTTGCGAAGGACACCGGCAACAGGCTGTTTTCCCGGTTTGAGCGCCGGCGCCTGGAAGCCGAAGCGATACGCGACGGAATCCTGACGATCTCCGGCCGCTTGAGCCCGGATCGAGGCGGCCCCAGCGTCTTCCCGCCATTGCCCGCAGATTTAGCGGACTTCGCTCGCTATGGCCGGACCGGAGGATTGATGTGGGAGCCGAACGAACGTGAGGAAGACGCCCGCCGGCGTTCGGTGTACATTTTCCAGCGCCGCTCGTTGCCGTTGCCGATGATGGCATCCTTCGATGCACCGGCATTCAGCGAATCGTGCGAGCGCCGCAGCTCAACGACAACGCCGCTTCAGGCTCTATCGATGATGAATGGCGATCTCGTTTACCAGGAAAGCAAGCACCTCGCCGCGCGGATCGAGAAGGAAGCCGGTACGGAGCGAGCCGATCAGATTCAGCGGGCATTCCTGCTGGTCTTCAACCGTAAACCGGAGCCGGCGGAATTGCAGCGCTTCCAAGCTTTCTCCGGCGATCTGGCGGCGATTTGCCGCGTGCTGCTGAACTCGAACGAGTACCTTTACACGGAGTGACCATGAAATCGCGACGACAGCTGTTGATGGATGCTTATCTTGGCTTGGGTGGCGTGGCGCTACTCGATATCCTCTCGGCCGACGCCGCTCGTGCAGCCACTTCCGTTACCAATCCACTGGACCCGAAACCGCAGCATCATGCGGCGAAGGCGAAGAACTGCATCTTCCTGTTTATGGAAGGCGGCGTAAGCCAGATGGACACCTTCGAGTACAAGCCGGCATTGTGGAAGTTCGCCGGTAAGCAGATGCCGAAGGCGGAGCGTACCGTGGGAGAGATCGCCACTTTCTCGGCCGCCCCGAATCGCGTCATTGCGCCAGCCTGGGAGTTCAAGCAGTACGGCGAGTCGGGCCGTTGGTTTTCCGATCTGCTGCCGGGATTGGCCGGCTGCGCTGACGATCTGGCGTTCATTCACGGAATCAAGGTCGACAACAACAATCACGGTCCGGCGGTTTATCACACACTGACGGGAAATCAGTTTCCCGGAAGCGCTTCGATCGGCGCATGGGTCACATACGGATTGGGTTCGGAGAATCGCGATCTCCCCGGCTTCATCGTTTTGGGTGACCGGCGCGGATCTACCATCGGCGGCGCAGGTGTTTGGGGCAACGGTTTTTTACCGGCAGCTTACCAGGGCACGCTGTTCCGAAACGGCGATACTCCAATCGTCGACATCAACCGGCGTACGGAATTCTCGGAGGCCGAGCAACGCCAGGAGCTGGATCTGCTGAAGTGGTTCAACGAGAAACACAGCAGCGAGCGCGCGAACACTTCGGAGCTGGATGCCCGCATCGCGGCATACGAGCTAGCCTTCCGCATGCAAAGCAAGGCTCCGGAACTTGTCGACGTTCAGTCGGAAACGGAAGCGACGCGGAAGTTGTATGGCCTGGGCAATCCGGTAACCGAGCCTTTCGGCCGGCAGTGTCTGCTGGCGAGGCGCATGGTTGAGCGCGGCGTTCGCTTTGTGAAACTGCTGCATGGGGCGGGCGGCGACCGCTGGGACGATCATGGAGCAATTCACGATCGGCTCCCCATCCATTGCAAGGAAGTGGATCAGCCGATCGCCGGCCTTCTAAAGGAC
>CAYTVP010000511.1:0-2818 GCA_964441675.1 uncultured Solibacteraceae bacterium
CGGAAGCTGGGCCAGCGGCCGGCCGTAGACAAACAGATCGATTCCAAGCTCGCCGGAGAGATGAGGATTCGAGTTCGAGTGAATAGCGCCCAAACTATGATCGAAGTGAACGGCGAGCCGGTAGATACGGTGGAAGGCGACTACTCCCGAGGCCGCTTCGGGATCAGCTCTATCGAGGCCATCAAAGACTTCCGATACGCGGCGAACTGATCCGCCGCGATAGCGTCCTTCTTTTCCAAAACGTTGTGATACTGTGCAGGGTGAAAGGAGTTCACAAACAGAATATGGCGACTCTTGCTGCCCCTGCTGACAGCCGCGTTGCTGTCACGGCTACCCAGCTTTTGATCAACAACGAGTGGACGAATAGTAAATCCGGGAAGACGTTCCCTACCCTAAATCCGGCGACCGGCGAGGAAATTTGTCAAGTGGCCGAGGCGGATGCCGCCGATGTCGACATTGCCGTCGCCGCGGCACGCAAGGCCTTTGACGAAGGACCCTGGCGCAGTATTTCTGCCGCCGAACGCGGCCGTCTGCTGAATCGTCTGGCAGACCTGGTAGAAAAACATGCCGACGAGCTGGCGGCGCTCGAATCGCTGGACAATGGCAAGCCGGTGAAGGTTGCTCGAGCAGCCGATGTCGAGCTCACCATTGCCTGCTACCGCTACTATGCCGGTTGGGCGGATAAAGTTCAGGGCAAGACGATTCCGATTCAGGGCAACTATTTCTGCTACACGCGGCACGAGCCTGTCGGCGTCGTCGGACAGATCATTCCCTGGAACTTCCCGCTGCTTATGCAGGCCTGGAAACTGGGGCCGGCGCTGGCCACAGGCAACACCATAGTCATGAAGCCGGCCGAACAGACGCCGCTGACAGCTCTTCGTATTGGTCAGTTGATTGTCGAAGCCGGGTTTCCCCCTGGCGTGGTCAATATGCTACCGGGATACGGTCCCACGGCCGGCGCTGCCATTTCAGGCCACTTCGACGTCGACAAAGTGGCCTTCACCGGATCGACCGAAGTTGGCAAGCTGATCATGGAGGCGGCTGCCAAAACAAACTTGAAACGAGTGACTCTTGAGCTCGGCGGAAAGAGCCCGAACATCGTCTTTGCAGATGCCGACATGGATGAGGCGATTGAAGGTTCTCACTTCGCGCTGTTTTTCAATCAGGGCCAATGTTGTTGCGCGGGATCGCGACTGTTTGTGGAAGAGAAGTGCTACGACGAGTTCGTCGAGAAAAGCGCCGCACGAGCCAAGGCAAGGAAGGTCGGCGATCCGTTCGCAGCCGACACCGAGCAGGGACCACAGGTGGATCAGGATCAGTTCAACAAGATCATGAGCTACATTGAGTCCGGCAAAAAGGAGGGCGCGCGCCTCGCAGCCGGTGGTGAGCGGGAAGGCGATAAGGGCTACTTTGTCCAACCGACAGTGTTTGCGGATGTCAAAGATGACATGAAGATCGCGCAGGAAGAAATCTTCGGCCCGGTCATGAGCATTATCAAATTCAAGGATCTCGACGAGGTCGTACAGCGCGCCAACCGAACGATGTACGGACTGGCCGCCGCTGTCTGGACACGCGACATCGGGAAGGCACACGCCATCGCCAATCGCGTCCGGGCAGGAACGGTGTGGGTAAATTGCTACGACGTATTCGACGCCGGCGCGCCCTTTGGCGGCTTTAAGCAATCGGGCATCGGGCGAGAGCTTGGCGAATACGGGCTGCAGCAATATACCGAAATCAAGACCGTTACCGTGAAGTTGTAGGTGTCTTCGGCAGGAAACGGGCTCTGGCAAACGGAGCCCGGTCCTGCCGTCGTTTTTGTTACTTCATTTTTACTCCAGGGGATAGGCAATGCTCTCGGCAAGCCACGCTCCGTTGTGGCGCACGGCATCGTGAAGTTCGCTGCACAAGCGCTCCCGTTGCTCGTACAGACGATATCCGGAATCCGGCCGTAAGTATCCCCTTGCCCGAGGTTCCTCGGCAAACAACGCCTCTTCCCCGATCTCGCCGGCACGTTGCGCAAATCGTTCGCGATTCTCGAGGAGTGCCTTCACGACAAACGGCATCACGGTGGAGTAATCGGCGTTGAAGCTTTCAGTCGACTGCTGATACGTATCCTTGTCCACCTTTCCCCACGTCACCGCCTCGGCGGGTGGGCAGGAGGACAGAGACCCGTCGGTCACCGGCGCGGTGACAATCTGCACGTCGAATTCATATCCGCGCACATTCTCCAGGCCTAGAATTTGGCCGAGTGCCGGCTCCGGCTGCAGATTGAAATTCTTCGGAACGCCGCCGCCCAGGATCAGCGTGGCAAGGGATTTCGCGGTGTTCTCGAACAATCCCCACCGATGGTAGGCACAAGCTTCGAAAACTTCTGCGTGAAGATCGAGGTCGAAGCCGTAATCTTCGATAAGCCCGCTGCGACGCATCGCCCACAGCTTCATGGAATTCAGAAATACACTGCCATCCGCGGGCGCACCGACAAAAACCGGGATCGCCAACCGGTGGCAGGTTGAGAGCAACCCGGGCTCCACCTGATTACGTCGCTCGGACTCGGCATAGTGTGCCCCCAGACGGTAGCGAAGCTCCGTTCCGGTCATGCGATGTTGAAATTCGGGCAGACGAAGCAGCGCGCTCAGGAAGCGATCCTGGTCGAGAAGGACGGCCTCGTCGAATGCCATGTCCGTGACTCGGATGGTCTGTTCATCGCGTAACGCGGCGTCATCACCAAAAATCGGAACTTCGAACACCGGATCTCGGCGGCCTCGAAGCGAACGGTGCCCATCGTGATAGCACACCGCGTCTGTGGTCGACAGATAGG
>CAYTVP010000512.1:0-2816 GCA_964441675.1 uncultured Solibacteraceae bacterium
CACCGATGCCTGCACCGCCAGTGAATGCGATACGGCCGTCGACGACAATGGACTTTCGGTGGGTGCGGAAGTTTGCCAGGTTCAGGTCGAACCAGCGCACGGGACGAAACCAGGCTACGTCGCATCCGGAGTCCTCCAGCGCCCTCAGGACTTGCCAGCCGATGTTCGAAGAACCTACGGCGTCCAGCAGAATCTTGACCGGTATGCCAGCCGACGCACGCTCGGCAAACGCGTCAACAAAGCGCAGGCCGATCTGGTCGTTCCAGAAAATATACTGCTCCATGGTGATCGATTTCCGGGCCGACTCGATCGCATTCAGCATGGCGGGGTAGAACTCGTCGCCGTTGTTATAGATCACCAGGCGGTTGCCGCGAATCATCGGACTCGCGGTAACGCCCGCCATGGTGATCAAAAACTCGGGCGAATCGGTGCGAAGCGGAGAGTCGATCGCGAATTCCGCGGGATGGAAGCGCGGAGACGCCACATTGAAGAACCAAGCCACGATCGTGGCTGTTATACCGTAGCCGCGCTCGCCCAGAACAAACATCAATGCCGCAATTCCCGCCCAGACCCACCAGGTGCGGAATAAGCGGCGCGCCCGGTCCCATAGCTCCTGCTTCTGCGTGAGCGGCGTGCGTTTTCGGCGTTCCTGCCGCCGGATAACGTGCCGCGGAAGCCGCCTTTTCAGCCACCTGCGCGACTCACTGGGCAGACCTCTGGTTGAAGTGGATCCCTCTGGGACTGACGCCATGAACGAATTTGCCTTATAGCTTGGGCCGGCTGGCGCAGCGCGATATCAGTTCTCCAGAATAAAAGTAACCTTCATGTTCACGCGATACTCGGAGATCTTGCCGTCCGCAACCTTAACCGTCTGTTCCTGAATCCACGCTCCCTTCACGTTGCGCAACGTCTGGTTGGCGCGAGCGATACCCGACTGAATTGCATCCTCGAAACTTTTGGTCGAAGACGATGTGATCTCAGTGACTCTTGCGACGGACATGTGGTGACCTTCTCCTTTATCGTTGATCGTTTCCTATTACGCGTTCGCTCAAAAAGCGTTGACGCTATTCTATGCGCTTCGTATAATCCAAGATGTCTTCGTAAGATATCTGAGTATAGCGAGGACGATCGTCGATGTCTTTTTGGTCGCAGCTTAACAATGTGTTCCGGCGCCACCGCCTGAATGACGAGTTGGACGAAGAGCTGGAATCGCACATCGCAGAGGCCATCGCCAGCGGACGCGATCCGGAAGAAGTCCGGCGGGCGTTCGGCAACACTCTAAGGTTTCGCGAGGAAAGCAGCGATGCGAAGGTCTTCGGATGGCTGGACTCGCTTCGCGCGGATGCAGTGTTCGGGTGGCGTCAGCTGGTGAAAAATCGCCTTACCAGCACGGCCGCGATCTTGTCGCTAGCCCTCGCAATCGGCGCCTCAACCGGGGCTTTCCGGATTATCGACGCTGTCCTGCTGCGCCCATTGCCGGTAGCCGATCCGGAACGGCTCTTCTACCTGGTTTGGGAAAACACTGGCACGGATGGGAGAAAACTGCCGGCCGACACCTTCGACTATCCAATGTTTCGAGCTATGGGCGAAGCCGCGAAAGACCACGCGGAGCTGATGGCCATTGGAATCGCCGCGCGTGTTGACCTGACCTTCGGCGGAGACGATGAGATTGAAAGGGCTCATCGCCAATTCGTCTCGGGCAACACGTTCGGAGTTTTCGGCCTGCGGCCGGCTCTTGGCCGCCTCTTGACGCCCAACGATGACCGGCAGCCGGGCGCACATCCGTATGTAGTAATTTCGCATGACTATTGGAATCGCCGATTCGGAAGCGATCCCAAAGTGATCGGCCGAAAGTTTCTCATGGGATCGAGGCCGTACGAAATTGTCGGGGTAGTGGAAAAGGGATTCACTGGCACGGACCCCGGCACCTTGACCGACATTTTCATCCCCACGATGATGAACGCGGCCGCCATCAACAACTCTCACTGGGTATGGTTCCGCACCTGGGTGCGGCCCAGAGCGGAAGTGGCGCCGGAAGAAGTGCGGGCGCGGCTGCACGCTGTGTTTCGGAATGCGCGTATCGAGGAAGCGAAGCAGTTCAAAGAAATTTTCAAAGATCGCGTCGATCAGTTCGTGAACGCGCCTCTCGCACTGGAACCGGCCGGCAATGGCACGTCAGGCTTGCAATACGAATTCCGGCTTCCGTTGCTGATCCTGGCAGTACTGGTGGGTTTGGTCCTTCTGGTGGCCTGCGCGAATGTCGCGAATCTGATGGCGGCGCAGGCGGCTGGCCGCGCGCGGGAAATGGCGCTGCGTGTTTCGATCGGTGCAGGACGGGGACGATTGATTCAACTTGTGCTGGTGGAGAGCGCCTTACTGGCAGCGGCAGCGTCGCTGCTTGGCGGATTGTTCGCCTGGTGGTCGGCTCCGCTCGTAGTATCGATGCTCAACCCACCGAACAATCCGGTTCGTCTCATCCTGCCGATGGATTGGCGCTTTCTTGGCTTCAGTATTCTACTGACTCTAGCCGTCTCCTTACTTTTTGGCGTTGACCCGGCACTCCGCGCGTCAGCAGTGCGACCTAGTGCAGCGTTGAAGGGCGACAGCGTTCACTCACGCCGCCGATTGATGAACGCGCTGGTCGGGGCGCAGGTAGCATTTTGCTTTCTTGTTCATTTCGTCTCCGGATTGTTTGTTGCTTCCTTCGACCGGCTGAAGCATCAACCCACCGGTTTCGTCACCGAACGGTTACTCGCCATCGACGCAGAGGCAAAGGGCAACCCTACTGCTGAGACGTGGCGGCAGGTTGCAATACA
>CAYTVP010000513.1:0-2808 GCA_964441675.1 uncultured Solibacteraceae bacterium
TGTAGTCAAGATAGGGAACCAGCGGCGCACCCTGCCCGCCGGCCGCCATGTCCCGTGGGCGGAAATTGCTGACCACCGGCGCGCCCAACCGCTCGGCGAGGATCGAGCCGTCTCCAATCTGCAGTGTGGACTTTGACGAGTGATAAATCGTCTGGCCATGACAGCCAATCAAGTCCAACGGTTTCTTCCACAGCCGCCGGACTGCGGCGGCATACAGCTCGGGGAGCTCGAAATTCAAGTCGGAGATACGGGAAGTGTGCGTGTGGCAATTGGAGACCGATAGTAGTGCGTCCCGGATCTTCCGCGGATACGGCGTTGTTTGAAATGCGAGGATATCGAACCGTTGTCCGCGTATGTCTACGATGGCAACGTCGATACCGTCGAGCGAAGTGCCCGACATGACGCCGGCGACAATCACTGCAGTTCCTTCTGGAGTTCCGCAAGAATTTGCAGAGCTTCAATGGGACGGATCTCGTCCAGCTTCAGCGCTCGTATTCGGGACGCTATTTCGCCGTTTACGGGCTCAAACAGCCGGATCTGCACGGGGCCGGAATCTGGCGCGATTTCCTCGGTTGCCGAGCGTTCGTTTCTTTCATGTATCGCCAACACCTCGCGAGCGCGCTCAATTACGGTTTCGGGGAGCGCTGCCAGTCGCGCGACTTCGATGCCGTAGCTTTTGTCGGCGGCACCGGGCTCCACCTTGCGCAGAAACAGAATCCGGTCGCCGGCTTCCTCAACCGTGACCCTCAGATTGATCGCTTCCTCCAGGCGCCCGGCCAGAGCAGTCAGCTCGTGATAGTGGGTTGCAAACAGGGTCTTGGCGCGAACCCGCCCCTGAATAAACTCCGCTACCGCCCAGGCGATCGCCAAACCGTCGTAGGTGGACGTGCCCCGTCCGATCTCATCGAGAATAATCAGGCTGCGATCCGTGGCCGTGTTGAGAATCATGGCCGTCTCGGTCATCTCGACCATAAAGGTCGACCGGCCGCGCGATAGATTGTCCGCCGCGCCAATGCGCGTGAACACACGATCGACGACCGGCAGCGTGGCAGCAGAGGCGGGAACGAAGCTGCCCGCTTGCGCCAGGATGACGATCAGGGCCGCTTGCCGCAGATATGTCGATTTGCCGCCCATATTCGGCCCGGTGAGAATCGCCAAAAACTGTTTCGCGTCGAGATAGAGGTCGTTCGGCGTAAAGCGTTGTGCGTCCCGCTCCACCAGCATCTCGATCACCGGATGGCGGCCGGCCTCAATGCGCATAACTCCGTCTGCGGAGAACTTAGGCCGCGTGTAGCGCCGTTCGGCGGCAAGTTCCGCCAGCGCCGTCGTGACGTCGATGCGGGCAACCTCCCCGGCCGCGGCGCGGATGCGCGTTGCTTCCCTGATGATGAACTCCCGCAAGTCGTGGAACAAGGTCCGCTCCAGCGTCAGGATCCGTTCCTCCGCTTCGAGGATCTTCGCTTCCAGTTCCTTCAGCTCCGGTGTTGTGAACCGCTCCGCGTTCACCAGCGTCTGTTTGCGTTCGTAGCTTTGAGGAACCGCAGCGAGATTGGCCTTCGATATCTCGATGTAGTAGCCGAAGACATTGTTGAATCGAACTTTCAGAGACTGGATTCCGGTAGCGCTGCGTTCCCGTACCTCAATCGCCGCAAGAAACTGACGGGAATTGGTCTGTATCTCACGCAACTCATCAAGTTGCGGCGAGCATCCCTCGCGGATAGTACCACCGTCGGCCAGATTTACCGGAGGCTCATCGGAAATTGTTTCGAGCACGCGCTGGGCGACGTCTGCCAGGACATCGGGCAACTGGCCCAGAGCCGGTAATTCCGCTAGCGAGCGGCCAAAGGAAAGAGCGTCCCGCGGCGTACCGGTCCCGACGCTTAGCTTTGCGAGAAGACGTTCGATGTCAAGGATTCTGGCCAGGACTTTCCTTAGCTCGCCCCGGCGGATTGTGTCCGCGGTCATTGCCTCGACCGCATCCAACCGCGCTTCAATTTCCGTTACGTCGAGCGAAGGCTGCAAAAGGCGCCGCCGCAACAGCCGCGCGCCCATCGCAGTGAGCGTTCGGTCGATCGCACCGATCAGCGTAGCGTCGCGCTTGTTCTCTTCGGCGAACATCGGCTCCACCAGTTCCAGATTGCGAATGGTCACCGGGTCGAGCACCATATTGGCTCCACGCTCAAACCAGGTTGGACGGTCGAGATGTTCGAGCGCCGACCGCTGCGTGTCGCGCAGATAGTGGAGCACGGCTCCCGCGGCGCTGATAGCCAGGCCGCGCCCGCCCAATCCACAACCGTCCAGCGTCGCGAGACGAAAGTGATCGAGGAGTGCCCGGCCGGCGTAATCTTCACCGAACATCCACGGCTCCATCGGCTCCCGGTTGGGTTCGAGCACCTCACGCGCGCCGAGACTCTCCACGATCGCCGGCGCTTCGCCGGAGGCGGCTTCGGTCGCGCGAAACTCGCCGGTCGAGACATCGGCAAAAGCCAATCCGGCACGACTTCCGCTGACGATCAACGCCGCGAGCCAGTTGTTCTCCCGCGGCTGCAACAAGCCGGACTGAGTGGCTGTACCCGGCGTAATCACGCGAGTCAATTCCCGCCGCACCAGTTTTTTGCCCGGCGCGGCGGCCTCCATCTGGTCGCACAGCGCAACGCGGTAACCCTTCTGTACCAGACGGGCGATGTAGCCTTCCGCGGCGTGAAAGGGAACGCCGCACATAGGGATCGGCTCTCCCTTCTCTTTGTTGCGGGCGGTGAGCGTGATCTCGAGCTCGCGCGCGGCCGTCACGGCATCCTCAAAAAAAAG
>CAYTVP010000514.1:0-2781 GCA_964441675.1 uncultured Solibacteraceae bacterium
CATCGAGCATATGAAAATGGGAACGATGGCCCGGAGCGATTTCGTCGGCCAGCCTTGCGATGGATTAGCGCTTGATATACCCTTTCCGAATCGGTTGAGATATTTGCGGTAAACACGAAAGGGATGACGAATGAAAGCATTTCTTTTCGGCTTGCTAGCGGTGGTATCCGCTATAAATGCCGCTCCGATGTGTATCGGGAGCATAAGACTTTCCGAGCTTACTTCACAGGGGTGCGAGATTGCCGGAACGACATTCAGCTCGTTTTCGCTGGATTATTCGATAGCATTTCCTAGCCCGGATGCTCTTGTAAACCAAGACAATATACTCGTCGAAATTGGTCCCGGAAGGGTAATTTACGGTCTGTTCGATAGTGCCCCAGCCTATGTGGTGACGCTCCGGCCCGATCCGGCTTCTGGCGTTTCGTGGACCGGTGGATTCTTCAGAAGTACTTCTTTCGGCATCTCGTTCCAAGTGGACAGCAGCGATTTTCGATTCGTTTCCTACCAAGCAAGAGGCGCTGACTTTTCAGCGTTTCGAAACAACGGCGAATCCGTTACTGTGAATCCGACCGGAGGTACAGGCCCGGCGATTCAGGGTAACTTTGGCGGCGCAACCCAGTTCGGTTTCCCCCCGTCGCTTTTTGGATCTCCCGTCTCGTCCTTCTCCACTACTTTCGGGGTGTTTGTTGGCGGTGGGCTTTTCAGCGCGCAGATTAGCGAAGCCATCGGCGTATTTCAAGTTACTCCAGTGCCGGAGCCCGCGTTGACGCTGCCGATGCTACTTGCGGGATTGGGATTAGCCAGCCGGTGGCGACGCAAGAAGAAATAAACCAACCCGAGATTTTGCAGCATTGTCAATTCTGGTTGAAAAGTGGATCTTCCGCCATTTTGGTGCAGCTCACGGGGCGTGTTGAACAGGTTCGATAGCTGGAGCGTAGGGTTCTGACAGTTTGGCCGGTTCTCGTCAAAGTGGATCGCCCAGAAAGGGTATTTTGACCGTGTTACAAGGACGGCTAATGTTTGGGGCGGGCGACTAAACTACTTCTCTACGCAAACAGTGTTGCCGATGCCCTACAGTGGAAAATTAGCAAAGATTTTGCTTCCCTTCACCAATGGCGATTCCCGATTATCAATCGTTGATGTTGCCCGTTCTTGTCTCCTCTTCCAAAGGCGAGGCGCGGATTGGGGCAGTTGTTGATGAGTTAGCTAATCAACTCGGTCTTGGCCCGGAAGACCGTAGCGAGTTGTTGCCATCTGGAAAGCAGACACTGTTTGGAAACCGCGTACATTGGGCCAAGACCTACCTAGCGCAAGCGGGTCTCATCGAGAACACAAGACGCGGCCACTTTAGGATCACGCTGCGAGGACAGCAGGTGCTTGCTACGCAACCATCACGTATTGACAATACCTTTCTTAGTCAGTTCGAGGAGTTTCAACAGTTTAAAACGCGGGCAAGAGAGTCACAGTCCCGACAACGCGAGGCTCAGACTGAAGCGGACGAGCGAGCCTTTACCAGCGCGATCGAGACGCCAGACGAAGTTATGCGGAGTGCGCAAAAGCAAATCGATGCCGCGCTAGCTCAGGACCTTCTCGATCGCGTCCGAGCCGCACGCCCTGAGTTTTTCGAGCGGCTAATCGTACACCTGCTTCTCAGCATGGGTTATGGTGGTTCCCGCTCCGACAATCCAGGACGCACCCTGGGCCGGTCCGGTGATGATGGGGTTGACGGAGTGATAGATCAAGACGCGCTTGGTCTTGACCGCGTTTATGTACAGGCCAAGCGATATACCACAGGGAATAATATTGGATCCGGTGCAATTCGAGACTTTTTCGGTAGCTTGGATCGTCACAAAGCCACCAAGGGTCTATTCGTGACGACTTCAAATTTTTCTCCAGCCGCAAAAGAAACCGCAGAGTTTCTGAGCAAGCGTATTGTCTTGATCGACGGTGAGCAACTCGCCGGCCTTATGATACGCCAGAACATCGGATGCAGGATTGAAGACACCCTTCATATCAAGAAAATAGATGAGGAATTTTTTGAGGGCTAGGAACCCCGGCGTCGGCTGAAGACTTCGAATTGTAAACGCAACCGATATCCCTTCTGGCAAGCCTCCAGGTCGCTCGGACGGCCGATCCACAGTACGAATAGTTGACCAGAAATCTTTTCGCGCGCATATCGGATGGGGTATACGCACCGGTTTGCGTAAGACTGGTTCTTTTAGGAGGCTTATGCTCACTCGCCGTTCCTTGCTGGCCAAGGCTTCGCTGGCCGCTCCTTCACTGCTGCTCGCTCAGAAGTCGGCCATCGACAGACCGAACATTTTGTTCATAGCGTCGGACGACATGAATAACGCCCTCGGGTGCTACGGTCATCCTGTCGTCAAGTCTCCGAACATCGACCGGCTGGCGGCGAGCGGTGTTCGTTTTGACAGGGCGTATTGTCAATATCCGCTCTGTGGCCCTACCCGCGCTTCGCTGATGACCGGTTTACGGCCGGATTCGACCAGGATCCTCGAGAACAACATTTCCGTTCGCGATAAGCTGCCGGACGTCGTAACTCTGCCTCAGCTATTTCGAACGAACGGCTGGCACTCCGTGCGGGCGGGAAAAATGTATCACATGGATGTGCCGGGGTCCGTTGGCACGAACAAGTGGGACGATCCGCCGAGCTGGGATATCGCCATCAGCCCGCCAGGAAAAGAACAGCACACCAAAGGCAAGACAAGAAACATCACCGAGGGTAAGTCCAAAGCGCGCTGGGACGTGATCGAGTTCACTGGT
>CAYTVP010000515.1:0-2780 GCA_964441675.1 uncultured Solibacteraceae bacterium
AGGACGATCGCGTCGTCGGCACAGTGACGACGATTCGCTACGGGTCCGAGGTGGCTTGGCTCTCGATGCTTCTTGTCGATCCGGAGCACCGTGGTTCCGGTATCGGCACCATGCTGTTCCAGAGGGCGCTCGAGGTTCTCAGTGACGTCGCCTGCGTGAAGCTGGATGCGACGCCGCAGGGCCGCCCGCTATACCAGCGGTATCAGTTTCAAGACGAGCGGCGTCTCTGGCGAATGGAGGGCGCCGGCCTCGGACAGCTTTCGGGCGAAGCCCGCCCTGCCATGCCTATGATTCCCATCCTCACGCGCGAATATAGCTGGGCCCTGAACGCAACCGCGATATCCGGCCGTCCGGGCCACCTAGCTACGCAACTGGGGCCGATTTCGGGCGATCCCGAGGACGCGAGCCGACTGGTGCAGCATGTTATGGCGAAGCATCCCCGGCAGCGGTTTTTTATCGACGCTTTCGAGCCGGTGCGCTGGCTGGAAGATATCGGCTTCACGCCGAAGCGCGAGCTGATCCGGATGTATCGGGGATCTCCACACCCGGATTCGGCGGACAAGCTGGCCATTATCGGCCCGGAGTTCGGCTAAATGCGCGAACGGGACCGTTGCTGGCTACGCCCCGCGAGCGGTTTGATTACGCCGCGTCCGCAAACGGCCACGCCGGTGTCGAGCAGCGCGCCCAGGAAATTGTAAAGAATCGCATAAATCGCCTGTTCGTTGATCTGTTGGCGGCCCGGCATCCGGAACTTCACCGGTAGTTCCTTTTCGATCTGCAACCGGATGCAGTGCGCTTGCACGTTCGACGCCGCATCGCGGAGATTCGCCAGCCGCATTGGGGTTTGCAGTACAGCTCCCGTCCGCCCGTCGACGTAAAACTGGCAACGGGAAAACCATCCCAGGTTTCCGGGGTCCGTCGCGTCAAACAAGAGCAGCGGCGACTGCCGATCGGTGGCCGCGAGCTCAAGGGAAATAATTCTCGGGGTGTCTTCGGCCTGGCGGACCTGATAGCCCAATTGCGTAGCGATCCCTTCCACAATGGGCATTTCCAACTCCAATAGTAAAAGCCGATGATTTCCCGCCTGAAGTACCTGCATAGAGGCTAAGAGCTATTCTACGATTGATACGGTGCCCCGAGCGTTGGTGTTATTTGATATCGATGGAACGTTGATGCGCAAAGCGGGTCCGCATCATGGCGAGGTGCTGGTAGAAGCAGTCCGGCGAGTCGTCGGCATCGAGACGACAATCGGCGGTATTCCCGTCGCCGGGATGTTGGACGGAGATATTCTTGCCGCGATGATGCAAGCCGCCGGCATGCGGCGGACCGAGATCCGCGCGTACATGCCGGCCGTAATCGAGAAGGCCCAGATGCTGTACGGACGCTGCTGCCCCGATCTCCGGCGGCGCGTTTGCCCAGGCGTCCGGCCGCTGCTGCCGAAGCTGCTGCGGCGCGATGCCGTCACGGGCCTGGTTACCGGAAACCTGAGCGGGATTGGCTGGAAGAAGATGGATCGCGCGGGCTTGCGCTCCTACTTCCGCTTCGGAGTATTTGCGGACATGGGCCGCAGCCGCACGGAGCTGGCGCGGATCGCGCGGAAACGGGCGATTGCCGAGGGATGGGTGAGCCGACGGGCGACAGTCCTCCTGGTCGGTGATCATCCCAACGATATTGCAGCGGCAAGAGCCAATCGCATCGTTTCGGTTGCGGTAGCCACGGGCATCGTTCCCCGCGCCGAGCTGGCGCGGCACAGCCCCGATTTTCTTCTGGACGATCTTCGCGACTTCGACTTCAAATGGATCGGCGCGTGAAACGTTTCCTTGTTGCGATCGCATTATTGGCTGCTTCCTGCGGACAACCGGAAGATGCCGCAATTCAGGTGTTGGTGGGCGGAACGCTTCAGGATGGCCGCAGCAGTGCGGCGATCGATCATCCCGTTGTGGTGGTGGAAGGCGGAAAGATCTCGGCCGCCGGAACGCAAGCTCACACGCCGGTTCCTCGTGGGTCGGTCAAAGTGGACACCACCGGCCTGACAATCCGACCGCAGGCTGGGTCGATCATCGCGCCGGGCGAGCCGGCCAACCTGGAGATTGTCGGTTCGGACGGCGTTGTCACACGCAGAATGGTCGGCGGTGTGTGGCAATAGATTCTCGGGCGCAGTCGCTCGACGTTAAGCGTGCTGAGGTAGAATTCCACAGTTTTGCATCCCTAGGCGAACCGGAACGCGCTTCCCAAACGTACGAAGAGGAAAACGAGCGCCGCCATGGCATTCTCCAAAGCATGGCTGCCTTTCTGGGCCAGCCCCTTGGCCCATCGTTGACGCCGTTTCTCGAAATCGGAGCCAACGCAGGCCACACGTCTCTGATGCTGATGAACCAGTTAGGCGCCGCGGGATTCGCTCTCGATATCTCGGCGGATTCTCTCCGTTACGGCTATGCGCTGATGGACCGCTGGAAGGTGACGCGCGGACCCATCCGGGTCGCCGGCGACGCGCTGCATCTGCCATTCCGCGATGGCTCGCTGCGATTTGTTATGGCGTGCCAGATGCTCAGCCAGTTCATGAACATCGAAAGTGTGCTGATCGAGGCGAAGCGCGTCCTAGCTCCGGGCGGTGTGTTTTTCTTTTGCGAAGAGCCTATGCGCCGGGCGTTGACGCTGCGGCTGTGGCGCGCCCCCTATGTCGAACAGATGCGGCCATGGGAGCGGCGCCTCTGGGACTGGGGGCTCCTGCCGTTTCTAGTGCGGGATGTGGTCGGAGCGGGCCAGGAAGAAAGCTTTGG
>CAYTVP010000516.1:0-2779 GCA_964441675.1 uncultured Solibacteraceae bacterium
CACGTCCTCAATTGCGCGATTCTCTTCATCAACTTCACCAACAGCAGGTTCGGCAGTCTCCGATGGAGCGCTATCAGCGAGTCGTTGAGCTGTATCAGGAAGGATATTCGCAGGCTGCGATTAGTCGTGAAACGGGCATCGAGCCCTTTTTGGACTCAGAGTAAAGAGGCGTTGGGCTCGCAGCTTGTAGTCCGATCGTCTGAAGGATTCTTTCCATTGTCAATCACCGGCGGATGGGCCTCGGCAACACCAAACTCTCGTCCATATGCCTTGACTGCTGCACGAAGAGTCGGAAAGGACCGGGACGGAAATATAACCTGCCGGCTTTCGGCCCAGTGCCTCCACTCGGTCTCTCGCCCAGCCCTTACCAAAACGATTCCGCGTTCCCGGAGGTCCTCGGTTACGGCACGGATAGTCTGGAGACCGGTCAGGTCAATCATGTTGACTGGAATCATGTCGATAACGAACCACCGCACTCCTGGGACGGCCGATTCAATGGCGGCGTTTACGCTGCGGCTGAAAAATGGTGCATTGAAGAAAACGACGGGCGCGCTGAACCGGAAAAGCAACAGTCCAGGAACCGTTTTCGCATCCGTGTGCCGCGCGACCGAGTGAAGGCCGGGACTTCCGGGAACCGTTCCAAGAATCTCCACCGCTGGGCGCGATACCAGCTGAACGAAGCGGAGGAGCGCAAGAATAACGGCCACGAGAATCGCTTGGACTGCGCCGACAGTCGCTACGCCCAGCGTCGCTATAAGGGACACGGCCAACTCACGCCGGTCTAACTGGTAAAAGGCTTTAAGGGCGCCGATGTCGAGCAGCGAGAATGCTGCCTTTACAAGCACAGCGCCCAACGCCGCAATCGGAACGAATTGGAGCGGCCCGGTAAAGAAGAGCAATACGGCCGCCACTGCGAACGCCGCGATCAATCCCGCCATTCTCGTGCGGCCGCCACTTGCGTCATTCATCGCTGTACGCGAGTCAGCTCCACTGATAGCGAATGCCTGAGACAATGCCGCTGCGATGTTGGCAGCGCCGAGAGCGGCAAACTCGCGATCCGCATCGACGTCATAGCGATTTTTGGCGGCGAAGCTCCTTGCCGTGAGCATCATGCTCGAAAATCCAATCAGTGCTACACCCACCGCCTCAGCGCACAGTGGAGGTAACAATTCCGGGTTGAATGTGGGAATCCGGAACTCGGGAAAACCAGCACGAACCGCGCCGATGGTGCTGACGCCCAGCCCATCGAGGCCGAGAACCCTCACAGCCACTGCAGTCACAATCATTGCTGCGAGGGCGGAAGGAAGACGTGGAACAACCTTAGGTGAGAAAACGAGGAGCAGGAAGGCGACTGAGCCGATCGCTAGCGTCGGCAGATGCGTAAGGCTGAGTTTTGAGTAGAACTCAACAAACCGTGGAACGATACCGGTCTCCGAGATTTGAAAACCAAAGATCTTGCCCATCTGACCAAGTGCGATGCTTAAGGCCATGCCATTCAGGAAGCCAACAAGAATTGGCCTCGACAAGAAATCGGCTAGGGCTCCCAAGCGGAAGAAGCTGGCGATGATGCAGAAAAGTCCAGCCAGGAACGCGAGGGTGATCGAAAGAGAAAGGTAATCGTCTTTGTTGCCCTGCGCCAACGGACCCACGGCCGCCGCTACAAGTGCGCAAGTAGCTGCGTCGGGGCCCACGATCAACTGGCGGGAAGTGCCGAAGAGAGCATATGCAATTGGCGGAAGAATGCTGGCATATAACCCGACCTCGGGCGGGAATCCGGCAAGCTGGGCATAGGCGACGCCGACCGGCAACGCGACGGCGGCAACGGAGAGTCCTGCGATAAAGTCGTGAGGTAAACACGCCCGATCGTAGTGGATCAGCTCCGGCAGGCCGGGTGCGATTCGCGAAAAGCGCATTGTCGAAGTAGTGCTTTGGCCGGGTATCGATGCTGGCACAATCTTCGCTTCGCTTATTCGCCCGGCCCGTGGGGCCATTGATCTTCAGTCGGCCGCCAAGTCTTATCGGGGTTGTAACTCTTAATCTTCCTGGCGATGTCCAGCGATTCGGGCCCGAGGTCCTTCTGGTAGACAATTCCGTCGTGGCTCACGATGAAGGTCTTCACACCGCTGACACGATACTCGACCGGAACAGCTATGAGGGCGAATCCGCCGATCATGATGCCGTCAATGACGTAGTCCATTTCTCCCAATGGAGCAGCTGGACCTTGTCCTTTCAGCACGCTGAAGTAATAACCGTGATAGCCGGACGGAGTAGGCGGAGAATACCCCTCCGCGATTGCGCGGGCAATGGCCTCACTGATGGGACCGCCGGGCGTTCCATCAGCATTCTGCCAATACAAGCCGTCCCGTTTTCCCGGCGAGCTGAAGATGCGTTGTGCATACTGTGCGGTTCCTGTCAGCTCCTGGGCAAGGGCGGCGTACTCTAGCTGCGCCTCAACAAAGCCGCGACAGACCTGAATGGCGTCCAGTTCGTTGGCTCCAATCCGGCGAAAGAGAATCTCATCCCTACCGGCCTTTGCTTCAAAGAACCAACTTCCGCCTCTCTTGACAACGGGAAGAGGGAACGGCCAGTCATCACTGCCGACGGACAGCACGGCGCGCCCACGGTTTTGGGGATCGATGACGACTGTCTTCTTCTCACGAGCTTTTGAGACAAATTCGGCTATATAGTTCCTGTCCTGGACGGGATCGCCCGATGTGATGAGGTCTGTGCCATCCGGGCCGAAGATCTCCGCAAATGCCGTGGCGTCGTTCCGTTCGGC
>CAYTVP010000517.1:0-2755 GCA_964441675.1 uncultured Solibacteraceae bacterium
GCGCCCGCTACGGCCAGCTTCAGGCCCGTATAAATCTCCGCGACCCTGTGTGCGTGTTCCGACACGGGCGCGCCGCCGAAGTTGCAAAGGCAGATCACCGAAAGTTTCCGCTCCGGTATGCGCAGGAAGAATGTGCTGTAGCCGACGGCGCCTCCCGCGTGGCTGTGGATCGTTACACCTTCGCGCGTCGCTCTCGCCAGCCCGAGCGCGTAACCTCCGTTCGGCTCCCGCCCGTTGTTCATCTTCGACGGTGTGACGAGTCTGTCGAGCAGTTCCTTACCGGCGCGGGGCTGGTCGAAATTCTGCGCCCACTTCAGCATGTCGGACACGTTGGAGTACATCCCGCCGCTTCCGGCAAGATCGAAACCCAAGTTCGCTGTACGCCATCCGCCGTCGCGGTTGACGTAACCCGAGGCACGGTTCTCGACGGGCAGACCGTGATCGTGCTGGAACCGCGTCGCAGCCATACCGAGCGGGCGAAAGATATTCGCATCCGCAAACTCCCCCAATCGCTGTCCGGTGGCCCGATGAAGCGCGATCGCCGCCAATAGATAGCCGGAGTTCGAGTAACTGTACTCATCACCCGGCTGAAAGTTGAGCGCTCTTTGGCGGACGATGAGATCGAGCGATGCCGGCTCCTGGAGCACACTTTCAGTCGTCCAGCCGCGCAAGCCCCACAGCGCGAGAACGTCGCGGAAACCCGCCGTGTGATCCAACATGCGGTGAATCGTGATGCCATCGGCGTAGGCGGGCAGTTCGGGAATGTGCCGGCGCACGGAGTCTGTCAACTTCAGCTTTTCCTGCTGCTCTGCCAGCAGCATCGCCAACGACGTAAATTGCTTCGATACCGATGCCATGTAGAAAACAGACTGGGGCGTGATCGGAAGGCTGTGCTCCAGGTCGGCCGTGCCGTAGCCTTTCTGAAGCAGGACAGTTTGCCCGCGTAGAACTCCGAGAGCGCAGCCCGGACGCTTTCCCACCGAGTAATCTTGGAACAGCTGGTCAACCTGAGCGCTCTCCTGTTCGTCGCCGGACACGAGCATAGGCGCCAGGAGAAAAATGAGGAGGAAAACCGGGCGAGGCGGCATAGTGAAAGAATAATCGGTTGGTAAACGGATCATGAAGCGGCGTCTATTTTTACAATCTGCTCCCGCTGTTCTCCTGGCGCAAAGGAGGCGGCAGCCGAACGTGGTTTTCGTGCTGGTGGACCAGTGGCGCGCACAGGCATTCGGATATACGGGCGACGCGAATGCGCACACGCCCAACATTGATGCGCTGGCAGCCGGATCGATCAACTTCCGAAACGCTGTATCCGGATTCCCGGTCTGCAGCCCATACCGCGCCAGTCTTCTCACCGGCCAATATGCGATCCGTAACGGCCTTCTCGTAAACGACGTTCCACTGCGGCCGAACGGGCCCACCCTTGGTGAGACATTCCGTAAGGCCGGCTACCGCACCGGCTATATCGGCAAGTGGCACGTCTATGGCAGTCCCGACGGCCAATTCGGGCGGCGGCTGGCTTACATTCCCGAAGAATCGCGTTTTGGATTCGACTACTGGAAGGCGTGCGAATGCTCGCATAACTACAATCATTCGCTCTATTACGAAGGCAACGATCAGACGAAGCGTTATTGGGATGGGTACGACGCGATTTCACAGACCCAGGACGCTTGTGAGTTTATCGAGCGGCACGCGCGTGCCGACGATCCCTACTTTCTGTTGTTGTCGTTGGGGCCGCCTCATGACCCGTACGGCACGGCGCCGCCGGAGTTTGCCGATCGCTACCGGGACAAACCAATCCGGCTGAGGGAAAATGTTCCCAAGGATCAGGAAGAGCAGGCGCAGAAGGATCTGCGCGGATATTACGCGCATATTGCCGCTCTCGACCAGTGCGTCGGGCGTATACGGAATGCGTTGAACCGGACGGGCACCGCGGAGGACACAATATTTGTCTTCGCCTCGGATCACGGCGACATGCTGCAGAGTCAGGGTTTGCCGAGGAAGCAGTTCCCGTTTGACGAATCGATCCGCGTTCCGTTTCTGCTCCAATACCCGCGACGTTTCGGGCGCGACGCCCGGGTTCTCGATACGCCGATCGATGCGCCGGACATCATGCCGACGCTGGTTGGATTGGCCGGCCTTGCGGTACCTGAGTCGGTGCAAGGCGCGAACTACTCGAGCCTGATTGCCGGGCAAGTCAAAGAGGCAGTAGAGCCGGCGGCGCTGTTGAATCTGCCGGTTTCGTTTTCGGTGATCCGACGGCACGGTTGCGCGGAATACCGCGGCGTGCGGACCCCGCGGTACACCTATGTGCGATCCATCCACGGGCCCTGGCTAATGTATGACAACCAGACCGACCCGTTCCAGAAACGCAATCTGGTGAACCGGCCCGAATCGCGTGCCATCCAGCTCCGCCTGGAGAAGATGCTGGAGGGAAAACTGAAGGCTGCCGGCGACGAGTTTCTTCCGGGCGCGCGCTATGTAGAACGGGCCAATGCGGCCCACTATCGGGAAGTCAGCGCGCCGACGGGACATGTCAAGAGTCCCTGGGGTGATTGGGAATCCAACTGGCAGTAGCGCTCACTCGCGAGCGGTGGTCTTATGGTAACCTCTCGGCTTCTGAGACGATCATGAAAAGAAAATCTTTGCTTGTGCTGGCGGGTTTTGCCGTGGTGTGCCTGCCGCAAACACGGCCGCCCGTTCCGCCCGGACAGCCTATGGACAATCCGGATCTTCACTACCGCATTGGTCCGGA
>CAYTVP010000518.1:0-2504 GCA_964441675.1 uncultured Solibacteraceae bacterium
AACCCCTATTTAAGCCTTGAGAGGGCTCCGTCCTAACCGTTAGACGATAGCGCCATAAGCCCACTATACCAGCGGCTTGGCTGTGGCCGCGATAAAATCACGGGAATGCTCCGATGTGGTGTTCTCCTCACTGCGGCTCTTGCCGCTGCCGCTTCCCGTCCTCCCGATATTCCTTTCGAGAAAATCACGCTGGATCTGGGTGCTAACGAAAGCTGCGCCTTCGCAGACATCAACAAAGACGGCAAGCTCGACATCGTCTCGGGTGAAAACTGGTTCGAAGCACCTTCCTGGAAAAAGCACTCCTTCCGCGAGATCAATTTCGCCAACAACTACATTGATGCCTTTAGTGATTTGCCGATGGACGTTAATGGAGATGGCTATCCCGACATAGTCACCGTCAGTTGGTTTTCCAAGGCAATTAATCTTTGGCTCAATCCCGGCCTGAAGAAAATTGCCTGGAAGCCGGTCGCGATTGAAGAAGGATTTAACGTCGAGTTCGCGTTTCTGGTAGACATCGATAACGACGGCAAGGCGCAGGAAGTCCTACCCCAGTTCGGCAACAAGAACGCGCCGCTCTCCTGGTATGACTTGAAGCGTCTTGAAAACGGGAAGCCGGTCAAGCACGTCGTAAGCGATCAAAGCTACGGCCATGGCATCGGTGCTGGAGACGTGAATGGCGATGGGAAGACCGACATACTGACGCCGCAGGGATGGTTTGAGGCTCCGTCATGGAAATGGCACGGAGACTTTCAGGGCGATAAACCCGCGTCATTCGGCTTCATGCATGTACTGGATGTAGATGGCGATGGGCGCAACGACATCATCACGTCGAACGCGCACGACTACGGCATCTTCTGGCTGAAAAACCTGGGGGACGGGAAATGGCAGGAGAACATGATCGATGATTCCTGGTCGCAGGCACACGCCGTCACCTTGGTGGATCTCAATGGCGACGGCAAAAAGGATTTACTTACCGGGAAGCGTTTCATGGCTCATAACGGCCATGATCCCGGTGAGCGTGAGCCACTCGGCGTCTATTGGTACGAGTACCGGCGCACCGACGATGGAAAACGGATCGAATGGATTCGCCACGTGATCGACTACTCCACGCGCACCGGAGGTGGTATGCAGATCCCGGTGGCCGATCTGGACGGCGATGGTGATCTGGATTTTGTAACGGCCGGAAAGAGCGGCCTATATCTCTTTGTTAACAAAACAAAATAGTGCGAGAGAAAGAAAAAGCTCCGATAACTAAAGAGAGCGTAAATCATTGAAATGGATATCCTGCTACAGCAGGAAGATGGTGGTATAGGGAAAACGGAAGGCGTCAGTTGACGTTTGTAATCCGATCTCATCCACCGTGTAGTATTATGTCGGGCAGACTGTTCTTTCGGTTGAAGATATGTCTCTTGGAAGCAGACTAAAGACAGAGCGCGTACGGCGGAATGCCTCCCTGGAGGATATTGCCGCCCAGACGCGGATAGGTGTGCATCTCCTTCAGGCAATTGAAGAAGATCACCTGGAATCGATGCCCAGCGGCTTTTTCTCGCGGAGTTTTATCCGTCAGTATGCTGAGGCCCTGGCCCTCGAAAATGCAGAGATTGAACGCCTTTTAGAGGAAGTGCCGAAGCCGGCCGCTACCCTCCCAATTGTCAACGAATCGAAGGCGCGCCGGATGAGTCTGGGTGAAGTCTTCGAGGCAGCCGCCGGGCACGAACCGGACTATCTGAACGAAGCACGCTTCGTGCGTGATTCCCGCCCGTCCGCATACTGGATGGGGCTGGCCGGCGTTCTCATATGTGGCTCCATCGCATTTCTTAGCTGGCAGAAGCGGCCGGATCTTTTCGATAACGTCATGGCGAGCGCGACGCCTGGTTCGCCTGGCGCGGAGCAAGTTCCCAGTGCATTGCCGCCGCCTCCATCGGTTGAGCCGCCAAAGCCCGCGGTTCTGCCTGCCAGCGAGGTGACGGCCACTGGCGGCGAGGACCAAGCTCGCAATGCCGAAGCCGGTGGTGTGAATGAAAAACCCGTCACAGTTACAGTCCGAGCAAAAGAGGAAACCTGGCTGAGGTTGGTGGCTGATGGAGAGCGGGTGTATCGCGGGTTGATGGGCGCCGGTGAAACGAAGACCTTTACCAGCTCGGAAACAGCAATGCTTTATACCGGCAATGCGGGCGGGTTGGAGCTGAGCTACAACGGCACTTCCATCGGATCGCCTGGCCCACGAGGCGGAGTCCGGACGGTATTGTTCACGCCGGCGAACTACGAGATCCAGTCTCGCCCCTTGAACGGGCTGCGCTCCGGCGCTTCAAACGCTGTTCGCGAGCCATAGCGAGAATCTCTCGTCGACGTCTCTGTTTAATTTTCTCGTCCAACGTTCGCCAGAACCGGCTGAAGTACGAGGCAGCGCTGGCGAGTGACGTAATCACGACGGCAATCATCATGAAGTCTGCCGCCGGTTTCCAGGTGGGCTCCGCCAGACTGATCAACACTAGCGAGATGGC
>CAYTVP010000518.1:2514-2749 GCA_964441675.1 uncultured Solibacteraceae bacterium
CCATCTTGGTTTTTCCCCATTCGTTGGCGCCGATGGTGTAACCCTCGGTCGCGGCGATACTCCGAAGGCCGGAGATGGCGAAGTCGCGGCCGATAATGAGAATAGCCATCCACCCCGAAACCGCGCCGACTTCAACGAGCGAGATCAGCGCGGCGGAAATCAGCAACTTGTCCGCGATCGGATCGAGCAGCGTTCCCACCGTGGTGATCTGCCGCCAGCGCCGGGCAAGGTATCC
>CAYTVP010000519.1:0-2718 GCA_964441675.1 uncultured Solibacteraceae bacterium
TTTGTGGCCCGTCAACAGTTACAATCTCCGCGCCGAGCGGGGATTATCCCAGTTCGATATGAGACGGCGATTTGTTGCGTCCGTCATGTACGAGTTGCCATTTGGACGTGGAAAAAATCTATTGAGCGAAGGATTTTGGAGCCATGTGTTCGGCGGATGGCAGCTCGGTAGTATTGTGACTCTCGCGGACGGGACGCCGCTGAACGTGGCGCAGTTGGGCGATACCGCCGGGTTGAACACACTCGGCAACCAACCCTTCGCGACAGGCATTAGCCCTATGCCGGACGTGCGAACGTCGGAACGCTACTGGAACATCGCGGCCATCGATGTCACCAATCCGGATTTGAGCTGGCGGCCCGGCAATATGGGCCGGAATACGCTGACGAAGCCGGGAACCATGACCGCCGATCTCTCCTTAATGCGCAATATCCGTCTCTACGAGAATCACACGCTGAACTTCCGTTTTGAAGCGTTCAACGCAACCAATCACGCCAATTGGAACGCCCCGAATTCCGATGCGCGAAATGCATCGACATTCGGTGTGATTACATCGGCTCGAACTATGCGGCAACTCCAGCTGGCATTAAAGTATACATTCTGATAATGAGCTCGATGCGATTTCCCCGACTGCTCCTCGTGCCTGTTGTCGTTCTGGCCGCGCCTTTGTGGGCCCAAAAGGCCGGTGACAAACAGGCCAACCAACTGACAAAACAAGAAGCAACCGCTGGCTGGAAGCTGCTGTTCGACGGCAAGACGATGAACGGATGGGAGCCGCACGGCGCCGGCAGCGATTGGATCGTGAAGGATGGCGCGCTGGTATGCCAGGGCGAAACGCCAAGCTGGCTCGGCACCGTGGATTCGTTCTCCGACTACACGCTGAAGGTCCAGTTCCGCGGCGCGTCATCGGTCAACAGCGGGATCTTTCTGCGCTCCGAAAAAACAGGCCAGCCGCATATTACGGGCTATGAGTTGCAGATCTGGGAGAAGCAGCCCGCGGGATTCAATACCGGCAGCCTGGTAGGAACCGCCGTCGCGTCGCCCGCCAAATTTCCCAGCGATGAGTGGAACCGGTACGAAATTTCCGCGCAGGGCGATCACATTCGTGTCGTTCTGAACGGTGCTCAGTTGTTGGATATTCACGACTCAAAGCATTCCGCGGGGGTAATTGGATTTCAGTGCCAGAAGAATAACCACATTGAATTTCGCGACATCAAGATTCTGAAGCGTTAGTGCCGGCGCGTTCCGGCTCTTGGGCTAGCAAGTACAGGCACTGGGGCATCATTTTGCTACGCTAAGCATTGGTGTCCACCACGAAGCTCTACGACCTTGATCCCGGTCCGGGCTGCCCCGAGACCTTGCGGATGATTGTCGAAATTCCGATGAACTCGACGAATAAGTATGAGTACGATTCGGAGACGAATTTGTTCCGCCTCGATCGGGCTTTGTACTCGCCGATGCATTATCCCGGAGACTATGGCTTCATCCCCGGCACTTTGGCCGAGGATCGGGATCCGATGGACGTCCTTTGCCTGGTTCAGGAGGCAAGCTTCACGGGATGTTTGATGGCGGTTCGGCCGGTCGGGATTTTGAACATGACCGATAATGCCGAGGGCGACCAGAAGGTTCTGGCTGTGCCGACCCAGAATCCTCGATATGACGAGATCTACACGATCGATCAGATTTTCCCGCACGTCCGGCGCGAAATCGAACACTTCTTCGAGATCTATAAGGAACTGCAAGGCATCCGGATTCAATCCCAGGGATGGGGTAGCCCGATAGAAGCCCGGCGCATGATTTTGGAAAGCCGCCAGCGATACCTGGACAAGAAGGCAGAGCTCGAACCGGCCGCTACTGCCTGACTGGGGCTGCTGCCGGACTAAGTCCTCAATTCCATCTGCTCCGGATCCCAGACACAGATCTTCTCACCGAAATAGCTGACGTTCGAAAGCAGGGCAGGCGCCGCGGCGCGCAAGCCGTATGACGCATCTTCTGTTACGGGTGTGCGGTCGCGAATTGCCTGGAAGAAATTCTCATGGTGCGCATATTGCTCGGTGTAGCCGTCGGGCAGCCGGTAGCGTTGGTCGAGATTCCCGGTAAGGGAATCTGCGGTGGGCCTTTGGACGGGGTATTTCTTTCGAAATGCCGCCAGTCCTTTGTCGCGATTCGCGCGGTCGAAGGTGCTGAAAGTCTGGCCGGGCTCGTTGCTGCGCGGCTTCTTGGTAACTGTGAAACCATTGCCGACGCTGAGATTCAGAACGCCGTCGGTCCCGATAAAGCGGAATCCCTGACCGTCCGGCCCGGCGGTTCCGGCCTCGAAATTGCACCGTAGCGATAGCTGGAAGGCTGCATGTGTTTTCGTTTCCGGGTAATCGTACATGCCCATCATCAGATCGGGCACATCCCGGCCGTCTTTCCAATAATGGAGTCCGCCGATGGCCATGATCCGGTTTGGACCCAGCGAATCCATGACGAAATGGATGCCGCTGAACAAGTGAACATAAAGATCGCCCGCCACACCGGTACCGTAGTCCTGATAGCAGCGCCAGCGGAACAGGCGTACCGGTTCGAACGGCCGCTTCGGCGCGCTGCCCAGAAACCGGTCCCAATCGATCGTTGCCGGGGACGCATCGGGGGGCAGCGAATATTGCCAGGCGCCTTGCGCGGAATTCCGGTCTAACCACGACTCCACCATGTGTACTTTGCCGATCATGCCGGAGC
>CAYTVP010000520.1:0-2686 GCA_964441675.1 uncultured Solibacteraceae bacterium
GGCGTCTCGCGATCGACATGCTGAAGTCGGCCGCGTCGAAGCTTCCTCAGATCACACCGGAGGATAAGGAACGGTGGGCTACCGTTCTCAGCGAACTGGCGACGAGCCATGCGTGGGGCAACCAGCTGCGCCAAGCCCGCAATTACATGAGCCAGATCTTCGACGCCTTGGGAAGCGCCGCAATGGACCGTCACGACCTTCTCGTAAAAGCCGGCCAGATTCAGATGATGTCGAAGCATCCGCAGGAGGCCATTCGATATCTGGAACGCGCCCGCGATCTACCGGCGCAGCATCCTTACCCGCACAAGGGAACGCTCCATTCGACCCTGGGCGCGGCTTACTACCTGACAAAGCGCTATTCCGAGGCCGAAAGGGAGCTGACGCTGGCGCTGGCGGATATCGAGCAATTGCTCGGCAGCCAGCATGAGGAAGTAGGATACACGCTCGAGCTGCTATCGCTCACGCAACAGAAACAGAAACGGAACGGCGAAGCAAAGATCAACTCCGAACGAGCGGCCGCGATTCGCAGCCTCAACAGCCATTCCGTTTCCGTAATGGGACTACGGTCAGGCCGTTAGGCAGCCGTCACCAGTCCCCGCAAGTTCCAGCCGCAGATGAGCGATCCCTGGAATTTGTTGCCCTGTGGGCCCGGCCAGTGCGTTTCGAGACTGATGTATCCCTTGTAGCCATCGCGCTTCAGAGCGGCAATCTGCCCTTTCCAGTCGATTGCCTGTGTCCCCAACGGACCCCACAACGGCTTGTGGTCGACGACGTAGCAATCTTTGGCATGAACGTGAGCGATACGATCTTTGGGCAGCAGATTATAGCCATGCGGGAACGGGTCTTCCCCGGAGCAAAGCGCATTGGCCGGGTCCCAAACCAGCTTTAGCGCCTGATTCGGTACGGCCGCCAGCACCTTTGCCGATTCGGCAGCGGTCGCGATGTTGCACGCATGTTCGTTTTCGAGACCGCAGATCACTCCTTCTTTCTCGAACTGAGTCGCAAGCTGATCCAGCGCCGTTGTCACCGCATCGAAGCATTTTTCCGGCTCCACGGTTCGCCAATAGGAAAAAACACGGATAATCTTTGCACCGGTCAGCTTGGCAATCTCGATCGCGCGTTCCGCCAGCCGGGGCTGATCTTCGAAAGTGTGCTTCGAATTGAAGATATCCTGCTGAAATCGCGTATCCACAGCGGGCGCGTTCGGAAGAACGCATTTGAGCAACGGCGAGGCAATCGAGATCACTTTGAGATTCCGGGCGGCCAACGCGTCCGTCGCCCGCTTCACCTCGTCGTCGGTCAGGTCCATAGCGTTCTTGCCGTAGACTACACGGAGTTCGGCACCGGTCATGCCGGTATCGGCCATCGGTGCGATTGCATCGTCAAATGCGGGAGAGTATTCGTCGGTTATCGCCGCAATCGGGAATAAGAGTTCACTCACTTGGTATTGGGTTCCTCGATGACATGGTGCTTGTTTATGGCAAGTGAGGTCAACTTCTGACGGTTGCCCGAAGGCCATTCGATCTCGACTGCCCCCACCGACGCATCGCGCCCGAGGCCGAACGTTAAAGCCAAATCGGATTGCGAGCAGTAGCTGGAACCACTGTGAACGGTTTGGGCCTGTTTACCCTGCGCGGACTCAACTCGCACAACCGCTCCCAAACCCGACCGGTTGGATTTCCGGCCGCGTAAGCGAAAGCTGATCCAGTTGTTGGCATTCCCGCCGTTATTTCGAAAATAGTAAGCCGGGCCGTGATTGGTGGTCATGACGATGTCCAGATCGCCGTCCCGATCGAAATCCGCGTAGGCTGCACCCCGCGCGACGACAGGCCGCCGGAAAGTCTCCGGCATCTCCGGAGTCGTATTGGCAAACTGCTCCCTTCCCTTTTGCCCTCCGTTGTTACGGAACAGAAGCGGAGCCTGCCGGAACTGGATCCGCGGCTGGACGCGTCCGATCTCTTCCTCAATGTGTCCGTTGGCGGCGAAGAGATCGGGCCAGCCGTCCAGATCGTAATCGAAGAAGAATGCGCCGAAGGTCAACGACAAAAGAGAAGACTTTCCCACTGTTGAGCGCGGAGCTTCATCGACAAACAGGTTCTTGCCCTTGTTGTGATAAAGCGCCAGCATCTGGTTCGTAAAATTACCGACAAGCAAATGCTGGCGGCCCGAACGGTCGTAATCTGCCACGTCCGCGCCCATCGCACCGCGCGCGGTTCCGTCTTCGCCATAGGCCACTCCCGCCGCCATTCCCTCCTCGATAAATGCGCCGTTCTTGCCATTCCGGTACAGCTTGTTCGGCTGCGTATCGTTGGCGACAAAGAGGTCTGGCCAGCCATCGCCGTTGTAATCAAGCACCGCCACGCCCAGCGCCTTGGATGTGGGATCTCCGACACCGGCCTTCGCAGTCACATCCTCAAACTTGCCGCCCCCCAGATTGCGGTATAGCCGGGACGTGGTGCCCTTATACGCCTCCGGCGTGCAATACGATTTTGTCTTCCCGTCAAGCGAGCACCAAAGGTCGCCCGCCGGCGTCCACCGGACGTAGTTGGCAATAAACAGATCCGCGTGGCCGTCTTTGTCATAGTCCAGCCAGGCCGCCGATGTACCAAAGTCGGCATTCCGGATCCCGGCAGCCTTGGTGACATCGCGAAACTTTCCGCCGCCTTCGTTGTGAAACAGCCTGTCG
>CAYTVP010000521.1:0-2652 GCA_964441675.1 uncultured Solibacteraceae bacterium
CCGAAAAGGTGTTTCACAAACGGCGGCAAAAACCAGTTCCCATCACGGATGATTTTGCGCTGAATGCTCAAGGTTTGGTGTTCTACGGCGGCACGGAGGAACTGCTGATTCCAGTGGCTGATTTGCGTCCGCTGTTGCGGCGGGACGCAGCGTTGCTGGTCGGCCGCTAAATGCGCCCTCGTTGCTGGTCGGCCGCGCTGCGGCCTCTATGACCTGGTTGGCCTCCAGCCCGTCATACTTCCAACTTCACCGTGGGCTTAGTATTGGGAAGGATTCTCTCCACACGGGGCTGTCCCGGACCAGGCTTCTTCATGCCGTAGGCGTTTACCGGCTGGGAGCGATTCACCCAGAGAGTGTAATAAAGGTGATCGGCCCGAGGATCGTCGGTATTCGGATGGAGCAGAATGGTGAGTCCGAGGCTATTGAGCTGCAGCCATGGCACGACGATCGGTAGCAAGTCATTCGTGAAGCCGAAGTAGAACGACGGCGTGACATGGGGCCCGCGCGGCTCGAGATTCCAGTTGCCGAGCTCGACCGGAAAGCGCTCCGCCGACCATTTGCGGACCAGCACAGCCTTTTCATAGGTATCTTCGTCAAAGTAGAAGTGCGCGTGATAGCTCTTGATGTCAGTGTACGGGCGCGGCGCTTTTGGCAGGCCATTCTCCTCACCCGGACGCACACTCTTCGGGCGCGGGGTGGCTTCATGAACCGTCTCATAGCCCCAGGGGCTTTTTCCTTCGTCCGCAGGAGGAAAGACAGGGACGAAGCCTTCCCGATAAGCAGCAGCGGTTCGCTTGGCTGCTGCTTCTTCTTCAGCCTCAAGGGAGGCTGCGGTGACTACCCCCGTTGCGGCCATGAGGCCTGACTTAAGAATGAAGCGGCGGCGCATCGGCGAAAGGAGATCTGCCCAATACTGGTCAACCTCCGTGTTCGGGGTCACGATTTCATTGAGTGAGTGTTCCTTGGCCATATATAAACCTCGATCCGGCTCTGCAGTTAGACTACCTCTCTTCGATCTTTTATGCAGCCCCCGCAACCCGGTAATTCCCATCGGGAATAAGCCCAATTAAATCAATATTATGTACTTGCTTTTGACGGAATCCGGAAGTCCAATAGGGTGTATGACGACCCACATGAGCAAGGAAATGCAAGCATGCGTTCAGGCGTGCATGGAATGCCATCAGCGCTGCACCGAAATGATGATGCAGTGCATGCAAATGGGGAATTGCGATAGCGGCGCGATGAAAATGATGATGGATTGCGCGCAGATGTGTCAGATGTGCGCGGATTTCATGATGCGGGGATCTTCGATGTCGCCCAAGATGTGTGCCATGTGCGAGGAAATGTGCCGCATGTGTGCTTCGGCGTGCGAACCGATGGCGAAAAACGACGCCATGATGATGGATTGTGTCAAAGCTTGCCTCGCTTGCGCGGAATCCTGCAAAGCGATGGCGATGAAGACGAAAGCGGCGTAAGCCACTCGTCAGAATAAGCGACGCGGCCGGCAGCTGGACTGGCCGCACAGCGTCACGGTCTTCCTGCGACGTGCGTTGCCGTAGGTGTACCCGTGGACATGACTGTCCGGAGCTGCCGGTCAAACGTCAGACTGCCATTTTCCACGGTCGCTCCGGCGGCCAAGTCCCGCTCAATCTCCAGCTGGAACTCCCGCATCTTTCGTATCGCTTCCCACTCCTGCCGAAGAAGTTCCACACCTAACCGAAGCCGTTCCTGGGTAATGGGCGCAACGGCCGCCACCCGATGCGGTGCGGTCCGACGCGGGAATTCAATGACTCGTCCCTTTAAAGACGACATATCCGATAGGGTATAGGTTGATTCCCGCCTTGTCAAGTTGAATCCGAAGTCTCGCCGTGGACAGTTCGTCTTGACCGTTCTTTCCTTTCGCGTTTGCGATAGGATCTCATTGCAATGCTTCGTTTCTCGATCAGTGTGATCTTGATCGCTACTGCGGCCGGCTTTGTTCCGGCGATGGCACAGCCTGCCGCGCGGCAGCCCGCTACATCTCCTCCGGCCCGCCGCGCACGTCCGCAACCGCCCACTCGCGACCCCAATACCGCCGGGTATGTCAAAGCGAAGGAGCTGCCCGACGGCGCCCTTCCGTCTCCGAAGGAGAACGGGAACTTCATCATCGGCCCTACTTACACTCCCGCACCCGAAATGTCGGTAAAGGAAGGCGTGCCACAAGGGGAGGTTTTTGAGTTCACGATGGACTCGAAGGACAGCAAGATCTACCCTGGCATCGCGCGCGAACCTAATACCTTCGCCCGGCCGGATCCCGCCAACCCTGGCCAGGTGCTGGTGAACAGTTACCCCGCTCCGTATACGCGTAAAGTGGCCGTGTATGTTCCCAAGCAGTATGTACCTGGCACCGAGGCGCCATTTATTGTCGGAGCAGACGGACCGGACCGGCCGCTTTTTACGGTATTGGACAATCTGATCGCGGAAAAGAGAGTGCCCGTCATGATCGCGATCTCGATCGGCAACGGCAGCGGCGATGCTCAGGGCAGCCAGCGCGGGCTGGAGTACGACACGATGTCTGGCCTCTACGCAACGTTCGTGGAAACGGAAGTTCTGCCGCTGGTCGAGAAACGGTACAACGTGAAATTGACGAAAGATCCCGATGGCCGGGCGACC
>CAYTVP010000522.1:0-2642 GCA_964441675.1 uncultured Solibacteraceae bacterium
ACTGCCGGAGGGATCAAAGCCGGTGTACCGAATGACCCCGCTACCTGACGGCCAGACTCCCAGTTGAAGAAGAAAAATGTCTTGTTCTTCACGACAGGGCCGCCGAAGTTCGCTCCATACTGATTGCGGTTCAGGCGTGGCGGCTTGGCGTCGGGAGTACGCGGCTGAAATGCATTCAATGCCGTGAATGCATCGTTGCGGTTGAACCACCAAGCGCCGCCATGGAATGTATTCGTGCCGGATTTGGTTGTCAGGTTGACCTGACCTCCCGGTGCGCCGCCGATGTCAGCCGAGTACGTGCTGCTCTGAACTTTGAATTCATTGATGGCATCGATCGATGGCGAGAAACTGAAACTATAGCTGTCCAGATCCATCGCCTCTACGCCGTCGTAGTAGAAGCGGTTCTGAGTGTCGCGAGCGCCGTTCGCAGACATACCTACCGCTTGACCGAGAGATCCACGCAATCTTCGAACGGTGATACTGCCCGGCGTGCCGGGATTCACGCCCGGGGTCAACAGAGATAGCTGCACGAAGGATCGTCCGTTGAGCGGCAATTCCACGACCTTCTGACTATCGATCACTGTGCCAACCGTGGCGTTCTCGGTCTGCAACTGAACCGTATTGGCTTCAACGAGAATACTCTCGGTCGTTTGTCCGACGTTGAGTTTGACGTCAATGCGTGCCACCTGATCCACACTTAGCGGGAACGGCGCTACTTCGGCCTTCTGAAATCCGGCCTTTTCAACGACGATCGAGTGTTCTCCGGTCTGGACGAAGGGGAACTCATAGTGGCCCTGCGCATCGGTTCGAGCGATGCGCACTTGTCCGGTTTGTTGATTGCGCATCGTTACCGTGGCATCAGGCACGATGCCGCCCGAGGCGTCAGAAACGATGCCGGCGACGTTAGCCGTGGTCGCCTGGGGAAAGAGGGGCGCTGCTAACAGCAAAGCTACGGCAAGGAGTCGATTGACCACCTTAAACCTCCGGCCTCGAAATATTACTGAAGGGTAGCAGTAAAACAACTTGAGTAAAAGGGCGGTGCACATCTTCCGGAAGCGAGACTTTCCGGTTAAAAGAGGTAAATCAGGCTCTGAAGTATGGACGCACGTGTTCGACTAATTCTGCAAGAACTTCCCTGCCCTTACTGTCAAGCTGTGCGCGCTCTTGGAGTCCACCGGCCGCCAGCATCGCTGATGAGGCATTCCCAGCCGCCATCGGAGCGCGGACATTATGGTTCTTGAACACGCCTCTTAGTTCGAGGATGTACTTTAGCGATGCGATGCCGTACACCTGAACTTCGGTAATGAGCAGCAGTGCCTTGCCGAACGTATTCATGGCGTCGCTTCGCTTTCCCGCATGCCACTGGTCCCAGGCAATGGCATAGATGTCCGCAAACGAGCAGGCGGGCATCGTCCCGGCCGTTCCGCGGAACATCTCGTCAATAAGCGTCTTGCCATGACTTCCGGTGAAAACACCGATCCCGTTCCGGGACTCCGCCTGAAGGCGGGCTATCCGCATGAGCGGCTCGCCTGCCTCATCCTTCACCAACCTCAGCGTGGGAACGCTTTTCCACATCTTGACGATGAAATCAACGTCCATGCGCCCGACTGCCTGAATGAATACCGGAAGCTCCGTTGCTTGTCCGATTTGCCGGTAATACTCGAAAATCGCCTTCTGGTCGCTCACACCTGGAGGTGGAAGCGCGATGATCGCATCGGCCCCGATCTTTTCCGCGTGCTTGGCGTAGCGGACAGCGGCAACGCCATCCGGGCCTTGAACCCCGATGACAATCGCCGGTTTTAGTTTTTTACCGGCTGCCGCCAAGGCTTCCGCTCCTTCCCGGCGCTCTGCCTCGGTAAGCGTTGACCACTCGCTCGCCAATTGCGGCCAGACAAACCCATGCACTCCGCCGCGATGAATAAACTCCAGTTGACGCACAAGTATTTCCACGTCCAGCGCCCCTCGGTCCGTGAACGGCGTCTGCGCAATTGGGAAGATACCCTTCAATGCTTTTCCCGATTGCGCCATCCCCGCATTCGCGTATAGCGCACCCGCGCCCAAAAGACGTAAAAGTTGTCTCCGCGGAACTTCTTGATCAAGCATAATTTGCGAAATCTCCTTAGACCTACTGAGGCGCAGCGTCAGCATGCTGCACAACGAAATCCCATTCCTTACTCGAAATGCTCTCAAGCGAGGGTAAGTCGGTCGCCAACAGATAGCGGTCCGCGACTAGTTTCTGCGCAGCGGCGCGAACCTTGGACAGGTAGGCCGCGCGATCGCCGTAGCGGCTGATGATCGCCTTTCGCGAAAACGGAAAGTAGGACCCCGTCATACTGAAGAGTTCTTCCGGTGCTCCGATGGATGGGTTCCGCAGATTCCACCCGGCGTGCACCGCGAGCGGCACTGCTATCTGCGGGGTCTTGAGACCGCCGATGTCGTTTCCCTCCGCGTCCACCTGGGGCAGCAGCATGGTGAACGGCGGTCCCATTTTTGGTGGCTCGATCGTCACGATGCCGCGCGAACGGAACTCCGGACCAAAATCCAGACGAAAGACCTGGTGCACGCGCTTAGGAGGAACGACACCGGGCAGTTTGGGGAAGTGGATTTTATCGATGGTCACAAGCTCGTTGCGATCCACACGC
>CAYTVP010000523.1:0-2626 GCA_964441675.1 uncultured Solibacteraceae bacterium
CGTCGGGATGACCTGGATCGGAATGATTCCGGGAATCGCGATGACACTGCTTTTATTCCGGTTTCTCCAGGACGATCCCCGCAGTCTCGCAGCTCCTGCCAGCCGGTTCGATTGGGAGCCGCTTAAAGCGGTATGGCGGCCGCTGACGATCCTTTATCTTTTGGTGTTCATACGATCGATTGTGCAGATTTCCTACACACAGTTTCTGCCGTTGTATCTCAGCCACGAGCGGGGTCTGTCGCTAGAACGCGCCAGCCTGGCCTTGTCTCTCTACCTGGCGAGCGGCGCCATTGGCGGGTTTCTCGGCGGCCATCTGGCAGACCGGTTTGGCGGCCGCCAGGTAATCCTGATTTCGATGATCGCCTGCGTTCCGTTTTTGGCATTGTTTTTCTTCACGACCGGTTTCTGGTCGATGGCCGGTCTTGCTCTCGGCGGCCTCGTGCTGCTGTTTACGATTCCTGTAAATCTGACGATGGGGCAGGAACTGGCTCCGAAGCAGGCGGGAACGGTCTCTGCCTTGATGATGGGCTTCGCATGGGGGACCGCCGGAATGATCTTCATCCCGCTGGTGGGATGGGCCGCGGACTACTTCACCTTGCATCGCTCACTGGCAGCGCTGACCGTCTTTCCCATTCTCGGATTCCTATTAGCCTGGAAACTCCCGCGGCATGCCTCGTAAGGCTGTTTGCCTTCTGTCCGGAGGCCTGGACTCCACAACCGCGCTGGCAATTGCGCGCCGCGATGGATTCGAATGCTACGCGCTCTCGTTCGACTACGGACAGCGGCACCGCGTCGAGTTGGACGCGGCGGCTCGGGTTGCGGCCGCCGGCGGCGCAAGGGAACACAAGATCGTGCGATTCGATCTCGGCTTGTTCGGAGGTTCTGCGCTGACGGCCGATCTAGAGGTACCGAAGCACGACAACGTCGGCGGCATTGGCGCGGGAATTCCGATCACCTACGTCCCCGCGCGCAACACCATCTTTCTTTCCTTCGCGCTGGCCTGGGCCGAAGTGCTCGGCTCGTTCGACATTTTCCTCGGTGTCAACGCGGTGGATTATTCCGGGTATCCGGACTGCCGCCCCGAATACATCCACGCTTATGAATCGATGGCGAATTTAGCGACAAAAGCCGGGGTTGAAGGCGCCGGGAAGCTGGTAATCCATACGCCCCTGATCCAGCTATCGAAGGCGGATATCGTCCGGCTGGCAGCCGAGCTTCGAGTCGATTTCCGCATGACGCATTCCTGTTACGATCCAGGCACCGGCGGGGAGCCTTGTGGTCGCTGCGACTCCTGCCTTCTTCGGCGAAAAGGGTTTGAAGAGGCTGGTATTATTGACCCGCTACAATAAGGTTCACCTTCACGATCGGAGGGGATTTGCGAGTCAGCGAAATTTTCTACTCGCTGCAGGGGGAAGGACAGCTTGTTGGGGTGCCCAGCATCTTCATCCGCACGACGGGCTGCAATCTCCGCTGCGTCTGGTGCGATACTCCATACACCTCCTGGGAGCCGCAAGGATCGTCGATGACCGTCGATCAGATTTTGCAGGAGATCAAACAGTTTCCGGCCGCGCATGTCGTGGTGACGGGCGGTGAGCCGCTGATCGCCGACGGCATCGTGGAGCTAACCCAACGGCTGGCGACACGCGGACTTCACATCACGGTGGAGACAGCAGGCACCGTCTCCTTGCCTGTTGCCTGCGATCTGATGAGCATTTCTCCGAAGCTTGCAAATTCGACGCCGCACACGCGCGACGAGGGCCGCTGGGCGGCGCAGCACGAGCGCCTTCGCTATCGCCCGGAAATCTTGCGGCGGCTAATTCAGGCTTATCCCTATCAATTGAAGTTCGTTGTCCAATCGCACCAGGATCTGGAGGAAGTCAACCGCGTTGTCGCGGAGATTCATGCAGACCCGAGTCATGTCGTATTGATGCCGGAAGGTACCGATTCCGGTTGCCTCCATCAACGCGCTTTGTGGCTGGCCGAAATCTGCAAGGACTCCGGCTACCGCTTCACCCCGCGCCTGCATGTCGAGCTTTGGGGCAATCGCAGAGGCGTTTAAGCCGATACCGCGGCAGTTGTCTGTGCGGGCGACATCACAGCCCAAGGAGCCAACCTGGCCATGAACTCGCAGGCAATTTGGGCCCGGCGCACACGTTCCCTCGAAAGAGCGATAGCCGTCGCTTCGATATGCGTGCCGCAAGGATAAATGTCCGGTGAATTGCGTAGGCCGAATTTGAGATAGACCGGGGCGGACGCGCGCACGATATCGCCAATCTCGTAGTAGCGTATGAAGCCGCCGATGTTATCCGGCGCCTCGACATAGAAATCGATCGGCTTTTGAATCGCCTGGCGGATCTCGCCTATCTGCTCCACTGTGAGATCGGAAGGAATGTTGATCGTGTCGGCGCCGAGATCTTCGAGAAGCTTGGCGCTTGCCGGATTACAAGGCGCCATCATCACCGATGTCTTGATAATCAGACTCTGCGGCAATTCACCGCGACCGCGCATCTCCCCGAGCACGCGCAGCAGGCCGATATCGCTGACAAGGACGCTTTCGACACCCAGCTCACTGGCGCGCTGGACATCGAGGATGGCATATTGCATCTGGTCGGCGCCGCGAAGGCTG
>CAYTVP010000524.1:0-2623 GCA_964441675.1 uncultured Solibacteraceae bacterium
GGGCGAAGGAGTCCCGTATGCCTCAATTCCGCCTTTGGTTTTCCAGAAAACCAGAAGCACCATCAACAGCGGAATCGCGTTCAGAAAAAGCGATACTCGCGCAACATACTGAATGCCGAGTACGCCAATCAGCCCCATCGACACTCCCCAAGCAATAGCGATGGCGAGAAAAATCGGCGATCCCGGTCCGGCGTCCGAGCCCAGCGCCGCCAGGATGTACTTCGTCGAAAAAAACGTTCCTACGGCAAACCAACCGATCTGCAGCGCTCCCATCAGCAAGCCGGGCATCAGGTAACCGCCCGTTGTTCCGAATGTCGAACTTCCCACGACGTACAGCGGGTAGCCGGTGCGCATGCCAAGCATTGCGGGAACGTAATAATACAGCGCATGGCTCAGCAATCCGGCAACCGCCAGCGAAGCCAGCAAGACGTACCATGGCGCGCGATCGATCGTACCGACGGCCATCGATTGATAGAACGCGATCCACAGGAAGACGCCGGCATAGCTGGGCGCGGTGTTCAAGTACCACGCGGACCGAGCCGAGGGCGGATTTGGTTTTGTTTGGGCGATATAGGCTGGCAGCGACATATTCGGCGCAACTATATCGCATCGCGTTCAACGCCGGGCGCAAGGTCAGGGCAATATCAGTGGTGCTTTGTCCCGTGACAGCAGGCATGGCAATCAGTAAGCACGCTGCCGCAGTGCGGATTACCACGCTAAAAACTGAACCGGACCTGAAACTCCACGACACGTCCGCCCAGTACAGCCGTCGATCGCCCGAACTGCGCGCTGTTCACGCGCGTGCTGTCACTGTTGAATGCAAAGGGCGCTAAGTTCAGGTTGTTAAACACGTTGAACATATTGGCGCGCAGATCGACCCCGGCGTTCTCACCGAGTAGCCGGTTCGCCGGAAGCGTAATGCGCTTGATGAAGCTGGCGTCTACCGACAAAAAGTTGGGCCCGCGGAAACGATTTCTGCCGATGCCGGGCATTACCTCCGAGGCCATTCCCGCATTTCCCGGCAGAATGCCGGACACAGAAGGGGCAACAAAGTACCGATCGCCGCCGCCCGGAAAGTTACCGCCATCCTGCTGGAAAGTCCAGTTGCCCGATTCAGCGCCTGCGCCTCCCAGATAGCCAACCGGGCGCAGCGGACACAAACCGCCACGGTTCTGGATGGTTTGGCAATCGCCCGGAAAGTAACTCGGCGTCCAGGGAAATCCTGTGCTGGCAGTAAACACGCTCGCTAACTGCCATCCCCCGAGAAGCCGTCCCGCCCATGTTGTCTTATCCCGGAAGATGGGAATATCCCACAAGCCATTCGCTGTAACGGCATGAGTCACATCGAAGTCCGAAGGGCCGCGCTCAGTTCGTTGATCAAACGGGAATGTTTGTGGGCAGTTATTGTCGTTCGAGCAGGTATCGATGCTCTTACTGAAGCGATACTGCAAGTTGAAATCGAAGCCCTTCGAGAAACGATGCTGAATCCGGGCGAGCAGCGCATTGAAATTGCTATTCACGTCGTTCTGAATAAAGTCGACGGAGTTCAGCCGGGGATTTGGCTCAAAGAACAGGCTATAGTTTACAGTCCGGGGAAGCTTATGCGCTGTGCTTCCCTGATAACCCAACGCGATAAGCCAGTTGGAGCCGGCATCGTACTGCATCTCGAATGAGTAACGCATGTTGTAGGGCTGCGGTAAGTTCTGCGACACAGCAACGAGGTCTACCGGAGCACCGGTAGTCGGGATGTTATTCGCATCGAAGTTCAGAATGGTTGCTGGATTGGATGGCCAACCATAGAACGAGTTAATGTCGTTGCCCAGGCTGTATATGATATTGCTGCCGGTCAGATTGAACTGTGAGAAGAACGGCACGTTCGATCGCGTGTTCAATGTCAGCGCCATGGGAATTCGATTGAAGCCCATTCCGAAGCCGCCGCGAAACACTAAGCGGTTTGTGTTTCCGATTTTCGGGCTCCATGCGAAACCGATCTGCGGGCCGAAGTTATTCCTGTCACGATTCCACAGATCGCCACCCGTTCGAATACTTGCCGCGGTCAATGCCTGACCGGGGGTCCCCAACTGAAGATTGGAAATGTTGCCGTACTTCTCCCGCAAAGGAGTGAAGTATTCCCAACGAACCCCTAAGTTCAGCGTCAGCGTGGGAGTCACTTTCCAATCGTCCTGAACGAATAACGAATAGATTCCGCTACGGATATATTTCTTCAGGTCGGTCGGAAACCCATTTCGCGGATCGAATGTGCCCGATTCGTCAATCGGTGCATCATTGGCAAAGTTCCAAAAGTTTCCGAAGTTGTATGACGGGCGAGCGCCGCCGGCCGAAGTATCGTTGTTTTGCTCGCGGTTGATATCGACTCCAAACTTAAGGTTGTGGCGTCCGATGATCTTCGTCGCGATGTCCCGGAAGTTGTATGAGGTCTGGTAGAACACGCCGGCTCCCGGGACACCAAATTGGATATCGAAATTATAAGGATCATTGGCGACGCGCACATTCGGGATACCCCATGGCACGGCGGTGTTTGAGTTGATCTCATCGAAGTACCAGCGTGTAACGTTGAACCTGGCCTCGTTCAGGAATGTGGGCGTAACGGTCTTCGTCCACA
>CAYTVP010000525.1:0-1929 GCA_964441675.1 uncultured Solibacteraceae bacterium
GTGGACCGCCACCGATCGCGGATCGCCCATTCCGTCACGGGACGCTGCCCCACCTGTTGCTCCGACCACTCGGTAGCGGATCGGCCAAACGCTCTCAGTGTTTCTTCGAACTTGCTTACTTCGGCACGGCAGATCGAACAAGACACGATATGCGCGGCTGTTTTCTCATCCCGTTCTCCCGACATCCACAGCAGAATTTGTTTCTCAGAAAGATGGTTCATTCGACTTCTCCCGCGCTTTCGCGCACTGCCTGCAACGCGCGAAACAAATGAGTCTTTACGGTTCCTTCCTTCATCCCGGTTGCCACCGCTATTTCCAGGATGTCCATATCCTGGACAAAGCGAAGGAGGAAAACCGTACGTTGCCGATCCGGCAAACTCCTGGTTGCTCTCCAGACCGCCTCAACGCGCTCGCGCAGCGCGGCACGCTCCTCCGGGGACCTGCTGGCGTCCTCGGACGCAGCCAGCGTTTCGGGCGGCGGCGTTGCTTGCATTGTCCGTTTCCAGAACCGAAGGCGGCGATTCCGTTGATAGTCGCGCACCAGATTGACAGCGATCCGCATGATCCAGCTATTCAAGCTGCATTCGCCGCGAAACCGGCTCCGCGCTTGATAAACACGCAGCAGACAGTCCTGCGTGATGGTGTTCGCTGCATCGGCGTCACCGAGCGAAGCCAGCGCAAAGCGAAACACTTTGGGCCGATAGAGTTCGGCTACCGCATCAAAATCGGTGAGATCTTGATGCGGTAGATCGTGAAAACGGTCAATCGGCCCAATTGCCACAGATTCCCGCATGCCACAAGACAGGGTCTTAAGAATACTTACTGCCGCCCACCCCGAGGACCACCCGGTCCGCGACGCCCATCCTGCCGGAGCTGATCGTACTTCGTTCGCTGGTCATCCGTCAGCATTGCATAGAAAGCAGCCTCAGCCTTTGTCTGCGCTTCCAACTGGCTGCCGGTAAATGTTCCGATCTTGGCCGCCTCGGAGCTGATCGTAGCCACGTCGTTCGTTTTTGCGGCTGCTGCCAGAGCTTTCCGGGAAGCTCGCATGCTCTCAAAAGTCGGCTCCATTGCCGCCTGCGCGTTCGCGAAGATCGCGGTGGCTTCGCCCTGCTGGGACGCGGTCAGGTTCAGCAAGGTGGTTAATCGCTCCACTCGTTTCTCCGGGCTGAAACGCGGTGGGCCATCGCCCCGTTTCTGCGCAAAGGCGGGCACAGCGATCAGGGCCGCCATCGCGGCCAGGGAAAGAAATGTTTTCTTCATCTTTTTGGTTCCTCTTCTGCCGGTAAGTCCGGCGATTCTCCCTTTTCGCTTGTATAGACGGAATTCTATGAGGAGGGGTTTACATCGCCCGGACGATGGTCGCTTGACTTCCCATACCCCAGTTCGATAAGCATGATCCCCTGCATGCCTGCTTTCGATGTTCCCGTCACACCGCGTGGCTTCGGCGAGACTTCCAGGCGCGACGCCTGGTGGATCACGCCAGCGGCGGTATTTTCCGCTCTCTCCGCATTTCTGATTTACGCTACCTGGGCAGCGTTCCAGAATGCTCATTACACGTTTGGACCGTACCTGTCGCCGTTTTACTCGCCGGAGCTGTGGGGTAGTTCGCCTCATGCCTGGTTTGGACCCAGACCGGCGTGGTTTCCGCAATGGCTGCCCTTTTCACCGGCGCTACTGATTCTTGCCGTCCCTGCCGGGTTCCGGGTTACCTGTTATTACTATCGCGGCGCATACTATAAGGCTTTCTGGGCGGACCCTCCGTCCTGCGCAGTGGGTGAGCCCCGCAAGTCGTACCTCGGAGAACGTAGCTTCCCTTTGATCCTTCAAAACGTTCATCGCTACTTTCTCTATCTGTCCTCGTTGTTCCTTGTCGTGCTCGGGTACGACGCGATTCAGGCATTTCGCTTCGAGGATGGGTTTGGAATC
>CAYTVP010000525.1:1939-2623 GCA_964441675.1 uncultured Solibacteraceae bacterium
GAATCGGCGTAGGGTCGCTGCTCCTTCTGACCAACGTGATTCTGCTGTCCGCCTACACATTCGGCTGCCATTCGTTGCGTCATCTTGTTGGCGGCTTTGTGGACCGGTTATCCGCTGCGCCAGCGCGGCGGGGCGTCTATCAGGTAGTCTCCGGATTGAACTGCCGGCACATGCGTTTCGCCTGGATGAGCCTTTTCACGGTGGCCTTCTCCGACGTTTATGTCCGTCTTTGCTCCATGGGCATCTGGCACGACTGGAGGCTGCTCTAACAGATGCCGGAGTTCGAAACGTTTGAACACGATGTGCTGATTATCGGCGCGGGCGGCGCGGGGTTACGCGCTGCCATTGAGGCTTCGGCCGCTGGTGTGCGCGCGGCCGTCCTTTCCAAATCGCTCCTCGGAAAGGCTCATACGGTGATGGCGGAGGGCGGCGTCGCCGCAGCCATGGGCAACGTGGACGATCGAGACAACTGGCGCGTCCACTTTGCCGACACGATGCGCGGCGGCCAGTATTTGAACAATCCCCGCATGGCGGAGTTCCATGCAAAGGAAGCGCCGGCCCGGGTGCGGGAGCTGGAAGCCTGGGGGGCGCTGTTTGATCGTACAAAGGACGGGCGGATTCTGCAGCGAAACTTCGGCGGCCACCGCTACCCCCGCCTGGCCCACGTTGGCGACCGCACCGGCC
>CAYTVP010000526.1:0-2613 GCA_964441675.1 uncultured Solibacteraceae bacterium
GGCCCTTTTTTGCCCGTCGAGAAAACGACGAACGCCGGCAGATCCTGCGATTCGCTGCCGAGCCCGTACACCGCCCAAGCTCCCATTGAGGGCCGGCCGAAAATCTGCGCCCCGGTGTTCATCATCAGTTGGCCCGGCGCGTGATTGAATGCATCGGTCACCATCGACTTCACGATGGTGACGTCATCGACGACGGTCTTGAAATGCGGCAGCAGCTCCGAGATCAATGTTCCGTTCGAGCCGGTTGGAGCGAATTGAAACTTGGGACCCAGCAATGTCGAGTTGGGATTGATGAACGCCGCGCGATAGCCCTTTAACAGCTCCGCCGGCGGAAGCGTGCCGGAGAATTTCGCCAGTTGCGGCTTGTAGTCGAACAGTTCCAGATGGCTCGGCGCACCGGCCATAAACAGGAAGATGACATTCTTCGCCTTTGCCGCATGATGCGGCTGCTTGGGCGCCATCGGATCGGAGGCGGTGGCGGCCATCAACTGGTTGAACGCAAGCGCGCCCATGCCGATACCGCACTCCCCGATAAACCAGCGTCGCGATCGTAGATTCGGGTTCATGACGGTTACTCCTTGGTGATCGTCTCGTCGAGATTCAGCAGAACGCGCGCCAGCGCGGCCCAGGGCTCGGGATTGGATCGTTCTTTCTGTTTGGCGAGGAATGCCAGCAGCTCCGTTTGTTCCGCCTGAGTCGGCGGACGGGAGACGCAGCGGCGGAAGGCATAGGTCACGCGCTCAGCATCGCTCTTACCGCCTTCACTGACCGTACGGTCGGCAAGCGCCTTCGCGGCCTCGAGGAACAGCGGCTCGTTCAAAGTGGTCAACGCCTGTAGGGGCGTATTCGACCGGGTGCGGCGAACGCAGGACGTATCGCCATTCGGTGTATCGAAATTCTGAAGCACGGGATACGGGACACTGCGGTACCGGAATGTGTACAGGCCGCGGCGATAGCGGTCCGCTCCGGTTTCTTCGTCCCAAATCTTCGGGCCGTAGCTGGCTGGAGGCTTAAAGAGAAACTCCGGCGCCGGGGGATACACACTCGGACCACCGATCTTGGGATTCAGCAGACCGCTGGCTGCCAGCGCGATATCCCGCACAACTTCACCTTCGACGCGAATACGCGGCCCGCGAGAAATCAGGCGATTGTAAGGATCTTTCGATAGTAGTTCCGGCGAAACGTTGGAAGTCTGACGGTATGCGGCCGACGTGACGATCAGCCTGTGCAGCTTCTTCTGGCTCCAATTGGAATCCATAAATTCCACAGCAAGCCAGTCGAGCAACTGCGGATGCGACGGAGCGTCCGCTTGCTTCCCAAGATCTTCGCTCGAGGCGACAATGCCGGTACCGAAATAGTTTTGCCACATCCGGTTCACCAGCGAACGGGCCGTTGTCGGCGCATTGCGATCTACTAACCACTTCGCAAATGTCAGACGGTTGACTTGAGAACCCTCCGGCAGCGGATTGAGAAACGCCGGAACACCCGGCTCCACCACTTTGCCGGGCGTAAGGAAGTTGCCCCGCGCCAGCAGATGCGTTTCGCGCTTTTGCTCGCGCGAGTTCAGGACCAATTGCGAGGAACCCTCCGGATGCGTTTTCCAAAGGTTCTCAATCTCTTCGTTAGCAGCCTTCCATTCCGGTACGGTGGTCCGCCAGTGGCTGAACGTCAGCGGAGGCTCTGCTTCCGCGGCCGCCGCGTCGGTAAACGACAACCGCATACGGCCGAGATTCTGATTCTGATTCGCATCGGAATTCCAGCCTCCGTGATTCTGCGTCAGGTAAATGTGCAGGGTCGCGCCCTTCGCATTTTCGATCGGAGCCTCAAGGACAAATACCGCATTGCGCGGCTGGTTGCGGCGGCCGGGACCGGCATCGGTGGTCCAAGCCGTATTGTTGTTTCCGTCGATTGCGTAGTTAATCGGTCCCGTAACCCGGAGGTTCTTCTTCTGCTCTTCGCTCTTATCGTGGTAGGCAGGCTCCAGCGGCGCATGAGGCATATTGAGATCGGCACTGGCGTGGGAGATGCAGATTGGCTTCTTCTGTTCTCCAGGCCGCTCCAGCTCAACCGTAAATTCGGTCAATGCGCCGGTCCCCTTCGTAGACCGCCCCGGACCTCCTAACGGAAGATCCGGGTCCTTTAGCAACTCCAGGCGGATCGCACTGATGCGATCCCGGTCGCTTTTCACAATGAAGTGGACTTTATGCTTCGTCGGAGCATAACCGGCCGCCAGTAGCGAGCCATCCTTCATCGGAATATACTTCTGACCGCCGGTCGAGATGTCCTCAACTTCCGGTTTAACAACCGTCCACTGCGGCTCACGCGAAGTAATCTCTTTCTGCCAGGCGGCAAAGCGTTTTTCCCAATCGGGAGTCCGATGCTTTAAATCGTCTTCAATCTCACGCGTGCGCATCAGGACTTCCGCGCGCTTCTGCTGCTCGGCCGGCGTGTAGGCCGCCATCGATCCTTCATGAGAGTCGTTCAGGAAGGCGAACATCTGGTAATACTCTTCCTGCGTAAGCGGATCGAACTTATGGTTGTGGCACTGCGCGCACTGTATGGTGACGCCCAGTACGCCCTTTCCCACCGCTTCCATGCGATCGAACATCGCTT
>CAYTVP010000527.1:0-2612 GCA_964441675.1 uncultured Solibacteraceae bacterium
CCCTCCAGGTCGAACTCAATCCAATGATTGTCGGGCGCAACGCTGTTCTTATACAGCAGTAGCGGCGCGCGCTGGTTAGCCACCACAACGTCGAGGACCCCGCGATTTCCGAAATCCGCCAGCGCGACAGACCGTCCATCGTAACGGTCTGTAACGCCGACCATCTGTGCAACTTCGTTGAAGCGACCCTGACCATCGCTGATCCAGACGCGTTTTTGCTGATAACCGCTCAGGGAGCGTCCGGCGAGCGCCGGCCAATTTGCCGCATCGGAGATGATGGCCCGATGGCCTCCGGCTACCTTCGAATAGTCGTACCAATAGCTTCGATTCTGGTCGAGTGACACATTGCCGTTGGTGACGTAGAGATCGAGATATCCGTCGTTGTTGAGGTCACCGAACTGTGCCCCAAAGCTCCATCCTCCTAACTCAATGCCCATAGCATTCGCCATGTTCTCGTAAGTAACTTGGTCGCCGGAGGCCCCTGCTTTGGGCATCCAGAGGTTGTTGCCCTGCACCAGTACTCCCTCTTCGGAGATATTAGTGACATAAATAGAGAAACGGCCCTGATTCAGCACGTCGCCGACTGCTGCCGTCATACCGCTTTTCGGCGCCTGTCCGACACCGGTCTTTCTGCTGACATCGCGAAACCGCTTGCCGCCGTCGTTGAAATACAGCTCAGATACCCCATAGTCATTTGCGATGAACAGGTCCGGATAACCTGTCCCGCGAAGGTCCGCGGCGACGGCAGCCAGCGCCCATCGGCGCGACACGATTCCGAGTTTCGCCGAGACCTCCTCAAACTTGCCGTCCCCGAGATTGCGGTACAAATATTTTCTGCCGCCATTAGCCGCATACTCGAAGCTTTCAGGCATTATTTTCGTGGTCTTCAGATGCCATAAGTCGACATCGTCGGCATAATATCCTCCAACAAACAAATCGAGCCTGCCGTCGTTGTCGAAATCGAGCCAAATGGCTGTATTCGCATTTACCCATTTCGGAAGCCCGGCAGCCTCACTGACGCGAGTGAAGCGCTTCCCACCTTCGTTGCGAAACAACTCGGGGCGACCCCACTTGTAAACGAACACGTCTTCGTAGCCGTCGTTATCGTAGTCGCCCCAGATCGCGCCCATCGACACACCCGTGCCAGGAGCGTTCAAATCGGCAAGGCCAACCTCCCGCGCGACTTCGCGAAACATCCCGCTTCCTAAATTCCGGTAAAGAACATTGTGGGAGCCTTCTCCACTATTCACGGCATAAATGTCCTGCCAACCATCACGGTCGAAATCAACAACAGACACGGCGGCTCCCATCGACGCCACCTGTTCCATAATGTGGTTGAGTTTCGCGTCAAGAGTGGGGGCGCGATGGAGAAACTCGATGCCAGAAGCTTTGGCGGATTCCCTGAACTCGAGTCCATAGCGGCTCAGCGCGGAGGCACCGTTCGTGTTCCGGGAAAGCGATACTCGCTTGTAAATGAGCGGCGTGGCTAACAGGCCGACGAACAGAAGTGTAAGGGCAAGGCGCGTGACACGGCCCGTCATGGTGATCGCTATCTCGTGGATGGCGGATGACCCATAACGTTCATCCGCTGTCCACTGCTGTGGGCCGATTATAGCAAGTAGCCGACACTCCGGCGAGAGTGCCAACCCACGAACGAGTACGCTAGATCGATTTACAGCACTTGCCCGGCAGACGACCGCCGCGGAACTTTGCCGTCAGCCGGCCGGCTCATTGCGATCTTCTTAACTGTTCCTCAATCTTAGTGAGGTTAAAGGAGCCAGGTGTCTGAGATGGTGGGTACTCCTTCATCGACAGCAGGAATCTCCCGGCCATTTGCTGAATGGGCACAAGGACGAAGGCCCTATCCAGGAACCAGTCGTTGTACACGTTGGAATTGTGTTGCGATTTTTCGAAAGGATCCCGGCGCAAGTTAAAGAGTAGAGGAACACGTAGTTCAATGAAAGGTTCCCGCCACACTCCGAACGCCTGACCACGATTCTCCAGGAACACAACCTTCCAATCCTGGTAGCGCGCTGCTACGACCTGTCCATCGTCGTTGACATACCAGAACTCCTTTCGCGGTGACTCTTTCACTTTTCCACTGAAATAATCCAGCATGTTGTAGCCATCGAGGTGGTTCCGATATTTACGCCCATTGACCGCGTCTCCCTTCAACAAGCGTTCTTTGATGGTCACGTCACCCGCCGCCGCGGCAAATGTAGGCATCCAGTCTTCATGCGACACGACGCCGTTCAGGATCGTACCGGCGGGAAAATGTCCAGGCCAGCGGACGAATGCCGGAACGCGATAAGCTCCCTCCCAGTTCGAGTTCTTTTCGCTGCGGAAAGGCGTGGTGCCTGCATCGGGCCACGTGTTGTAGTGCGGACCGTTATCCGTTGAGTAGAAGACGATCGTGTCGTTGGCAATGCCTAAGTCGTCGACCAGTTTCAGGAGTTCGCCAACCATGGCATCATGCTCCACCATGCCATCCGAATATTCATCCTGTCCGGATTTGCCCCGGTTTTCCGCCCGGACGTGAGTCCGGAAGTGCATTCGGGTCGCGTTCCACCAGGTAAAGAATGGCTTTCCCGCCTTTACCTGACGCTGGATGA
>CAYTVP010000528.1:0-229 GCA_964441675.1 uncultured Solibacteraceae bacterium
CGTCTCGCCGCCCGGGACAGGAACGGTGGAAAGCGGCACCCAGACCTGCGGTTTTTTCTGACTCGTCCCCTCCCCCACCGCGGGAAGGTGGAACGCTGCCGGTAGGACGCCGATAACCGTGTAGGCATTCCTGCCGAGCGATAGCGATTTACCGATCGCAGCAGGATCGCGCTGAAAACGGCTCTCGAAATACGAGTCGCTGAGCACGGCAACGCGCGCCGCGGTTTTC
>CAYTVP010000528.1:239-2607 GCA_964441675.1 uncultured Solibacteraceae bacterium
ACCGGCTGCCGGTTCACCGACGGTTCGGGCTACGGCGCCGGCAAACACCCAGGGGTGCCCGCTGAAGAACGGCAACGCGCGCCGCGGTTTTCTCTTCCTCCGCCGTAAAAAGGCGGCCCATCCGCGTTCTCGCGCCCAGCAGGGGAAGCAGCTCCGCCGATGCGGGAGCAATCGACACATGGCCGGGGCGTTCGACTCCGGATTCAGGAAGCCTCGCTTCCCAAAAAGAGCCCACCTCGCTGAATGACTTCGCTTCCCGCTTCCATGTGCGATAGTTCCGGGGTGCGACGTTCATCCGGCTGGCAAGCGGCTCCGGCATTCCGGGAAACTTTTCCCAGACAAACACCAATCGGTCGACATCCGGATACGGCAGCGGGGCCAGCACGATCGAGTAGACGATGCTGAAGATCGCGGCGTTGGCGCCAATGCCGAGCATCAGCACCAGAATGCATGTCAGCGCATAGCTGCGATTGTGCTGGAGGCTGCGAAGAGCGTGCCGCAGGTCGGCAATGATACCCATCGATAGACGATATGTTATCGCCCGGCGCGATTGACGGCCTCGATATAGCTTCGCTCGAAGTAGTAAAGCAACCCGTCCTCGCCGCCCACGATCAGGTCCAGGCGCCCGTCACCGTTCCAGTCGGCTGCATTGGGCGTCGGATTATGCCCCGCCAGCGTCGCCTTCAAAATCGTCCCGCGAAGGCGCATCACCGGCTTCGCTTGCGTTCCTTCGTTCTCGTACCAGATGGGGCCAGCGTCGGAATCCGAGATCAGGTCGAGGTCGCCGTCGCCGTCCCAATCGGCAATTTCAATCTTGCGGCGCCCGCTTCGGCCGGCATTTCCGGCGGAAAGGTTGAGAAACCGGCCATTCGGTTCCAGAAAGATTCGCTCCGGCGGCTGAAGACATAGCTTCCCGCCGCAGCGGGTGCGCCGGTAAAGTGCCAGGTAGCCGCGCCAGTCCAGCATCACCAGGTCCGGCAAACCATCGCCATTCCAGTCGACAACTTTGGGTGTTGTGCGCCATTGCGTGACAAGCTGCTTCGGCTTCGGCTGCCACCACACCCAGGACGGCTTGGGGGGCGCTCCGGGCCATTCCACTTCCACGGGTTGTGCCGGAGCCAGTTCCGGATTTGCCGGCGATCCGGTGTTTCGATACCAGACCACGTCCCCCCAGATGTCGTTCACCAGGAGATCCGGCTTTCCGTCCAGGTCCCAGTCGGCAACAGATGGGTTTGCATATCCCCACTTGGCTTCCGCCGGACCCTGGATCGAACCGTTTTCCCCTGCCACGCGCCGGATGACCTTGCCGCCCGCAGTGAGATTGCCACGATCGGCAAACTCTGGTTGCTCCGCGGTGCCGATATTCTCGAAGTACTGTATATAGCCGGCCGAGTTGCCGACGATCAAGTCGAGCTTGCCGTCACCGTTCCAATCCGCCGCCACCGGCCGCGCCAGCGACCCGCTCTTTACGTACGGATCCATTTGTTCCAGGTACACCGGCTCACGTCCGGGATGCACCAGCGCGATATGGCCGCCTTCTTCCCCAACCAGCAACGAAGGGGCGCCGTCTTTATTCCACCGGACGGCACGCGGTTGGATCATGCACAAATCCATGCGGAATGGAAACGGCTGTAAGGAGCCGGCTTTCCACAGAAACACCTGATCCAGGAAGTTGGTAAGAACGAGATCCAGTTTTCCGTCGCCATCCCAATCGATGGGGTTCGGCGCGGGAGTGCCGTATTGATCAATGGGAAGCTGCGCCGGCTTTACAAACCGCGGGTTCTCGTTCGTTTCCTCGTTACGCCAGAAGTACACGTAGCCATGCAGCGGCCCGCGCGTCCATTCGCCCTTCGCATTGAAGGCGTCGTCCCAGCCGTAGTCCCGCCAGTCGCTGACGCCGTTCAGGATGTCGATTTTGCCGTCGCCGTCCCAATCCACCGGATACCAGAGATCGTCGCGTCCGACGTGATAGGTGCGCGGCAGGGACACCTCCACCAGCTTCGACAGCCGGTTGGCCTTGATGTCGCTGAAATAGCCGCCGCTGAATACAAGATCCAGCGCGCCATCGCCATTGAAGTCGGCCACGACCGGATCTTTCCGGGACGGACCCCACCAAACAGCCCTGTCAAAGAGAGGTTTGTCGTTCGATCCGATATTCCGGAAAAAGTAAATGCCGTTATATGGCCGGTCGGGGCAGTTGACAATCAAGTCCAGGTCTCCGTCCCCATCCATATCGATCGCACCCGGATGCGCGTATAAGCCGACCCCCAGCCGGCCCCGGACGCCCGAGCGTCCATAGGTAATCCGATCGCCGGTTCCCACCATTGCCGGTTCTGACGCCCTCGCGGTTGCGCCGCCCGAGATCCGG
>CAYTVP010000529.1:0-2590 GCA_964441675.1 uncultured Solibacteraceae bacterium
CCGAGGTTTTGACTGCGGCGCAGCCATAACGGGCGTCAGAACAATATCGGCCATCTGCCGGAGCACGATGGGAAATGCGGCCTCGGTTGTTCCCAGGGTGTCGTATGCACGAATCTCGGGAAACTTCAGGCCCGTAAGCGCTTCGATCTCTGATATCGGCACCTGCTCCGTCCGTCCCTCGCCCAGTTGGAATCCTTCGAACGGCGTAAGCGCACTCTCCTGGCTTAGCCGAAATCCCGCTGCCATGAATTGTTCCCTGTCTCCGGCTTTGATCACGACGACCGCCACTTTCCAAAATGCGGCGGGAAGTTTCACATCCCGATACGACTTGTCATTGCTTTTGAGCACCGGACCGGTAAAGACGGTCATGCGGAATTTCTGCGCGCCGGTGTTGTCGAGTAGATAATCTTCGAGAGCATTCCAGATGCCGCCATTGAAGCGATGCACCTGCGGACAGCAATTCGCAAAGTGGAAGGTGTCGCGATTCGCCTTTTTTGCTTCTTCTTCCGTCCCCCATACCGGATCGATCCGCCGCACCATGTGCCCACGATCCAGATCGTTATCAACGTAAGCATCGTTCCCGGTCTGATCCGACGCTGCCGCGCGGGGATCGATCAGCCAGGAGGCGCGGCCGGGAACACGCCGCAGTTTCGTTCCATCGATGTTGACTACCGAATAGATGCACAGGTTACGGCCCGTATGCAGCACGGTGGAAAAGTGAGTGTAGTCGAGCACCCCCGGCCGGCGCGTAGCCGTCGTCTTCGCGACTTGTTTCTTCAGGGCCGCCGTCATCTGCGGGAGCTTTATCCGAAACTTGCTGCCGAGGAAATCTTCGTCATAGCCCGAGCGGTCCGCATAAGCGGCAACCTTGAGCTTTGCGACAGGGCGGGGTTCGTCTTCTGCCGGCCCGGTCGCGACAGCGATCTTCAGTTTTCGCAGATGCTCCTCGATGACGGACGCCTTCAAGGCAAAGTTTTCCTGCCGGAAACGGCCGGCGAAATGTAGGCCGACGGCGCGGCCTGTTTCGAGGTCAAGCATCACGGAACCGGAGTTCCCGCCTAGCGTGGAGCAGTCGTGGGTGAAATGCGTCCGGGAAGACGGAAAGTCGATCACATCACCTGGCGACAGCCGTTTCACGTTATAGATATCGCCGAAGATTTTCTCCATCGTTTTCTGGTCATTGCGCGAATCGCGTGCCGGATATCCGACGGCCGCAATGAAACCGGCCGGCTTTTTGTTCTGCAGCGGGATGGGAGCCGGCAAGCCATGACCATTCCCGGCGATCTTCACCAAGGCAATGTCGGGGGCGTCATCGGCATCTTCCGCGATGAAAAGTACTTGCTTTACCACCACCTCACGGGATGTCTGAACTTCGTGTTCTTCCTTGAAGTCCACGTTTGCAGACATCGTTCCGAGCACGCCGCGAATGAACGCGAACTTCTTTCCGGAAGGCCGCGCAAACAGCAAGGCCACATGACGATTGGTGACCAGAACGTCTTCGCTGACCATCCAGCCGGTTCCAACCCAATCGAAGTCGGGATTGTTGCTGACCTCGATCCGTCCGATTGCCGGCAAGCACTCTTCGATGGCTGATTGCGCGGTTAACAAACGTTGCCGCCATGCTCCGGATAGAGGCGCCTCAAACGAGTCGTTGCGAACAAGCAAAACTGGACGGCCCACTTCGAGCACAATCGCCTCGGTGACCGGCCGATCCTCAAAGGTGACACCCCGATCCTTCGGGTTCAGTGCCCGTTCGATAATCTCGGCGGGAATATTGTATTGATTCGCCTTCGGCAGCCCCGCCGGGCTGGCCGCCAGCTCAATGATTTCGTGAGCCAATTCCTGATCGCGAAGGATGGAATTGATGGCAGGATGTCTCATGGTGGTCTGTCAATTATGTGCTGTTGAGAAGCTCCGGTGTTTCAGATGGGCTACACTACAACCTCATGATCAGGCGCATCCTCTTGCCGAACTGCTGACACGTGAACCTGCCTCGTTTCTATCCTATTCTGGACACCTCAAGATCTCTGCCGCTCCTGGATCAGGCAAAGGTCATGCTCGATGGCGGCGCGGAAATTCTCCAGGTTCGCCACAAAGGTGAGTGGACGCGGCGGCTTTTCGATGAGCTATCGGAAATTGCCGAATGGAAACCGCCTCAGTTGATCGTCAACGATCGTGTCGATATTGCCGCGCTGGCGGGTGCGGGAGTGCATCTGGGTCAATCGGATTTGCGGCCATCTGAAGCCCGAAAAGTTGCGGCGATCGACGTTATCGGATACTCGACGCACAATCGGGAACAATTTCTGGCTGCCGAAGGGGAGCGTCCAACCTACCTGGCGCTGGGGCCGATCTATTCGACTGCTTCGAAACAGAATCCCGATCCCGTAGTCGGCCTTTCCCTCCTGCGCGAGTTGCGGCCGCTGACGCAGCGTCCGAGCGTTGCGATTGGCGGTATTACGCGGCAAAACGCTGCGGACGTTCTCGATGCCGGAGCAGACAGCGTTGCCGTCATCGCCGATCTGTATCCGCCGGAGGTGACGATCGAAACTTTACGCGCCCGGGTTGAGGAATGGCGACGGCTACTCAGCTA
>CAYTVP010000530.1:0-2584 GCA_964441675.1 uncultured Solibacteraceae bacterium
AGCTCTCGCAGTGCTCCGATCTCCTTTGAATTGGTGGCAATCAAACCGCTCAGCACGCCCAGGTCGCCGCGAACACGGGTCAGATCGCCGAGCGTCTTCTCGATTTCGCTCTTCGCTGTGGCAACTTCCGTTCTTACGGTCTCCACTTCCGAGCTGACTCCGGTCAGCTTAGTCGAAGCCTCTGTGTTGGCTTCCTTCACGCGATCTAACTCGGCTGAAAGCTGCTGTTGAATCTGCGCATGCTCGGTCTGCGCCTTCTCCAGCTTCGCAGCAAGCGCATTTGCGTTGCGGCGCGCGTTGGCCTGGGCCTTTGCCAAAGATGCGCTATTGGATTCCTGCGAGGATTCCATCTGTTCCCGAATGGCGGCTAGTGTCTTTTGGAGCTCGCCATCGGTGCCGGAGAGTGATGTTCGCAGACTCGCTACATCCCTCTGGTATGCGCTGATTTCCTGCCGAAGATCTTGAGTCTCGGCATACTGAAATGCGGAAAAGCCGGACACAGCAACCAATCCTGCGCCCAAAACAGGTCCCCAGATAGACCGTTTCGGTTCGGTAGGTTTTGGTTGTTCCGGGTGAATCGTTCTCTCGTTGTCTTCGTTAAACATTCGGCAGGTGCCTCCTGCGCATACTATGAGCACGACGGATGCCAAAAATTTCTCCTAAGAATCAATAATTTACAGGCATGGCTTCCTGTAAGAAATGCGGAGAATGTTAAATGCCGGTAAGAATTACCGCAGACCCTTCGATTTGAGCCACGCTACCAGCTCTCCCGGGCGGTCGGTAATGATGGCGTCCACGCCCGCGCCAGCCAACCGCTCCCACTGAGAAGTTGAGTTGGCTGTCCATGGGATTACCTGGAGTCCAGCCTGGTGCGCCGCTTCGACGCGCCATTTTGTCACGGTCAGGTGGTGAGGCGAAATAATCGCCGCGCCGCCCGCCGCCTTGCACATTTTCACCCAGTTCTTTAGCACATCAAAGGGACCCGTCGGCGTTAACAGCGACAAGCGGAACTTGGGCTCGAAGCGTGCCATTTGCACCAGCGTGCGCGGATCAAAGCTCTGCAGGATGACACGCGATTCCAAGCTGTGCCGGCGAACGATCTCGAGGAACAATCGAACAAATTCCTCCGGCGGCGGCGCAAGCTGTGGGTTCTTCTCGTCAATCTTGGTCTCGACGTTGTAGCTAACGCCCGACGCTTTGGTCGCGGCAAAGACCTCATCGAGCGTTGGTACCGGCGTTCCTGGGATCTTCTTCTGTTCCGGAAACTCCCGGCTGCCCTTGCTGCCGCAATCCCACCGGCGCAGCTCGGCAAGAGTCATACGGCGAATCTCCCTCGGCGCATCCGCTGGGCCAGTGCAGCGATCCGGATTCATCGCCGGGTCATGCGAGAGAACAATGACGTTGTCCTTTGTGACCGCCATATCCATCTCGAGCACATCCGCTCCCTGAGCGATGGCATACGCAAATCCGGCGAGGGAATTTTCCGGCATCGCCGCCCTTGCTCCGCGATGGGCGTGAACGGCAATCCGCGGTGTGGCTACTTCGGCTGCCAACTCAAGCGCCAGCAACCCTGCCAGCGCGAGAATCTTCATCCTCTTCAGGATATAGTGAGAGCGTTTCTACACGATGGCTGGTAATTTGACACGACGACAAGCTGCGCGGGGAGCGGTTCTCACCGCGCTATCCTACTCGAAAATCATCGGCGCCAACGAGCGTGTCCGGCTGGGCTATATCGGCCTCGGCAACCGCGGAGATCAAGTGCACGATGGGTTCCTCGAGTATGCCGACCAGGAAACAACCGCTGTTTGCGACCTGAAAGAAAGCTACATGGATTTTGCCGCGAAGAAATCCCGCGCGAATCCCAGGAAATACAAAGACTACCGGAAGCTGCTCGAAGATCCGAACACCGACGCAATCGTCATTGGGACGCCCGACCACTGGCACGCATTGCAGTTTATAGACGCGTGCCTGGCCGGGAAGGATGTCTATTGCGAGAAACCACTTTCGCTCACCGTTAAGGAAGGCCGGCGCATGGTTGAGGTGGCAGCAGAGACCAAGCGCGTCACCCAAGTGGGACTGCAGCGCCGGTCGGCGAAGGCGCTTCAGGAAGCGGCCGACTTCGTTCGTGGCGGCGGGATTGGCCACGTCAGCGTTGCGCAGGGATGGCATCTCACCAACGAGTGGCCGACCGGCCTGGGTTCGCCCGCGGATGAGCCCAACCCATCAGAATTCGACTGGGATGCCTGGCTCGGCCCAGCGCCCAAGGCTCCGTACAATAAGGCGCGGGGATACTATACGTTTCGCTGGTTTTACGATTTCTCGGGCGGGCAGTTAACGAACTTCGGTGTCCACTACATGGACACCCTGCGGTGGATTATGGGCAAGGAATCGCCTCGCGGCGTCACTGCCATGGGGGGTCATTACGCGATTCAGGACGCCCGCGAAATTCCGGACACATTGCAGGCAATGTGGGATTTCGGCGACGCCATGATGATTTTCAGTCAAGTGAACGCCAACGCGGCTCCCGGCAACGCGAAGAGCGCGGAGATGGTCCTGCGCGGCACCAAGGGCACCATGTATATCG
>CAYTVP010000531.1:0-2576 GCA_964441675.1 uncultured Solibacteraceae bacterium
GCCACCGCGTCGGCGACGGGCGCCGGGTTGAAACGGCGGGCGTGGTGCTCGGTGAGTACGAAATCCGATACCATGCGCCGCGCGTCCCGAACGTAGAGTTGACGCGGCCAGCCTCCGTTGTCGGTAAACTCATCGGCGCACAGGCCCCATTGTTTCCATTCGTTACGAAGATCGTCGGGTACTTCACGATCGTTTTGCATCAGCCAGAAGAACCCCTGCGTGTAGTCCCGGTGATATTTGAGGATTCGTTCGCGCGTGGCGTAGGAACCCTCCGGCCACTCGCGATTCATGCCGTAAAGATTGGTCGAAAGGTCGCGTCCGCCGTTGATATCCGTCTTGCCGTTGGGTAGCGACGCACGGGGCGGCTGGAAAGATCCTCCGGCGCGCAGATACCGGAAGTAGATCTCATACTGCGAGCGGTCGAACGACGCCGGCTTTGCGATGGCGATACGATTAGCCGGATTTGTCGTCATGCAAATGCGGAAACAGAACGCTTGAAGATTGCGGTCGCCCTCTCCCGGAGTGCCGAGCGGTTCGTCCTGAATCGTGGGAATCAAGCCGCTCTTTGGGTCGCCGGGGATCTTGTAGGGATCGACGCGCACCTGAAATTGCTGATGGGTGGTCTGGCCGCGAATCCCATTCTTGGTTTCGCCGTAAAGGGAGTTGGATTCGCGCCCATAGGTTGTGGTGACGCCCGCTGCGGCCAGCAAATCGCCCTCGATCGTGGCGTCGATGAAGATGCGCCCGGTAAACCGTTCACCGGATTCGGTGACGATCGCACCAATCGACCGCGTGCCCGGCTGAAACTCGACGGCATTCCGCAGGGGTTCGCGCAGACGCTGACCGCGATATGTCTTCACTTTTGCATCGTCGAGGAGCGACTGAAAGACCTCCTCGGCGATGTGGGATTCATATTTATACGCTGGTCCGGTGAGTCCGTACCTGCGTCCGGCGCGTAAATAGAACTCCTGCGCCAGCCCGCCGACCGCGTAATCGTTGCGAAACCAGTGATTGTTGATGTCGACGTTTCCAAGGCCATCCACGGATATGCCGCCGACATGCATCTCCGGAGCGACCAACGCCACGGTCCGCCCCATTCTTGCGGCTTGAACGGCCGCCATTACGCCGGCCGCGGTGCCACCGTAAACGACGACGTCGGCGTGAGTGGCCGAAAGCGCCGGCAGCAGGAGGACAAGGCCGGAAAGAAGGATGTTTTTCATGTGCTCGTTCCCGTATTTGGACGCTTGATCAACTTACAACAGTGACGGCGTGCGGCTCTTCAAGACTTCAGCCGTCCACTCGACTCCGCATCCAATGCCCGGCACCGGCATGTAGTAGCCGTTCTCAAATGGCGCCGTCAGCATCGCCATCAACTCGTTGCCCGGCTCGCCGGTGCCGAAGCTTTCGGCGAGAACGCACGAGGGATGATGTGCCGCCAGTTGCATCGCGTACACGCTGCCGCCGCGATGGGGAGCCACGGGAATGCCCTCCGCTGCCGCCATCCCCGCCACGCGCACACCAGTGGTCAGCCCACCGGACCAGGACAGATCGGGTTGCAGAACCTGCGCAGCTTTGCGCGCCAGCAACTGTTCAAAGCCATAGTGCGTGAACTCGTGCTCGCCGCTGGCGATCCGGGTGGACTTCACTTCGCGGCAGAGACGCGCGTAGCCCGCATAGTCGTCGGGAAGCAGCGGCTCCTCCAAAAAATAGAGCTTTGCCTCCTCGGCCCGAGCAGCAAATTCGATCGTATATTCGACGTTCCAGCGGCACAGCACGTCGATCATCAGCAACGCATCGGGGCCGATCGTACGCCGCGCGTCGATCAACCGCGCCACCGCTTTCTTCATTGCTTCCGGTCCCTCGTCGGGTACGACATTCATCGGCAGCTTGAACGCAGTGAATCCCAGCTTCTTTCCACGTTCGAGATCCGGCCCAGTGAAGTAGGCGCGAACCTTCTCGCGCGCCGCCCCGCCAAGCATCCGCCACACCGGTTGGTTCATTGTCCGCCCCGCCAGATCCCATAGCGCGAGGTCGATCCCGCTGAGCGCCTGAATCACGACGCCCTTTCGTCCATAGAAGGACGTCGACGAGAAAATCTGGTCCCACAGCAATTGCACGTTGCGAGCATCCGCTCCGACAAGCAGGTCCTTCAGATGGTTCTCGATGATGTAGACCGCCGCTCCGCCGCCCCCGCCAAGCCCATACCCGGTCAGGCCCTGGCCGGTGCGAATCTGCACCAGAATCGAACCGCTTAGTTGGGAGAATGGTCCGAACCAGCGCATGCGGGCTGGATCGTGGTCACCGTGAAACTCCTGTCTACCGAAACGCGCCGTGGGCAGCAATTGTAGAGTTGCCGCTTTCACTGATGTGATCTGCTGCCGTGGTGTTTGCGCGAGGACACCTCCGGCCGCGGCGCTGGCAGCGGAAAGAAACGAGCGGCGCGATATCATCAGGCCGATTATAGTTGGTTGCTGACTATGAACCCGGCGAATCGCGGCCCGGTTCCCGAGTTGCGGCGCGCCCCGACAAATTTTGCCGAAAAGCCACAAATTATGTTGTCGGCAGAAGTTTATATT
>CAYTVP010000532.1:0-2564 GCA_964441675.1 uncultured Solibacteraceae bacterium
GGCTGGGAAGTGGTCCCGGAGCGCACGACGGAGCTGGCCGTTCCGGCGCGCACGCCGCTCGATCGGACCACCGAGCGAGGCTACCATCCTTCGCGGAGGCCCGCCATCGAAGCCCGGAAAGTGGAAGGCCGTGTTTCGAATGCTCCCCACGCGCGCAATTTTCTGGATTGCGTAAAGAGCCGCGCAAAGTGCAACTGTGATGTCCTGACGGGGCACATCTCCACCAGTTCGACACTCATCGCCAATATTGCCCACAAAACCAAGAGCTACCTGGCGTGGGATGCCGCCACAGAGACGTTTCCGGGCAATCCTGGCGCCAACAAGATGCTCTCCTACGACTACCGTCCGCCGTATAAGCTGCGCTAGCTGGAAGGGCGATCCCACTCGCAGGTGCAACAATCGCTGCAGCTCTGACAGCGTTCGCAAAGGTGATTGGCGCAAGTGTCCTTCGTGCAGAAATGACAGATTTGCTCCGAAGGCTCGTTACAGATAACGCAGAGAAATCTCGTTGCGGTCATTGCTTGGGTGTCCTTTGAGCACCGGGAGCGGTAAGCGTCGTCCGGCAGCGCTGCGCTTCCGATTCCATCACACGCCATTCCGCTTCCCGTTGCGCTGCGATCTCGAGTACGTACTCCTGCAGTCCGATACGAACGGAGCCATTCTCCGCCGCGATCGACTGAAGCAGGTCGGCCAGTGCCGGATTCTGATATTTGCGGACGCCTTCGATGAGTGAAGCAGTGCGCGTGTCGATCGCCTGCAGCCGGAAGTAGGCTTCGAGGATCACCGGCAGCTTTTCCGGCTGCTTGGCCAGAGCATCGACAGTCTGCTGTAAGTACCCGGCTTCCGCTTGTATGGATTTCAGCTGGTGAACGTAAGCATCCGAAGCACCCTTCGAGATCCACTCCTGCGGTTGAAGTTGTTCGAGCAGCGGGAGCAGCTTCTTCACTTTCCCCGGAAGGGCCGGGATATCGCGCCGCGCATCCCAGTCGGCCACGGCACCACCCTGCTGTGCGGCGGCCATCGCCGCTGCGCCGATGATCGCTAACCAAAATTTCATCTCCATGGCCAGTTTCTCACGCCCAGCTTCACCAAATTCCCTCGCGGGTGAAACAATCACCATATATGGATGAGCGGAATTTTTATACGGAGTCGCAAACCGTAAAACCGGCACAGCTAAACTGCCCTTTCTGCCGGACGATGGATACCTACGAGTTGCAGTGGATCGTGAGGAAGAAAAAAGACAGAATGCCTGGCGGAGGCGATGAACGCGACCGCGCCAAATTCGGCAAAGCGCAAAGCTACATGGTCCTGACCGATACCCATGCGATGTGTAAGAACGTACGCTGCCGCAAGCGCTTCGAAATTTCCGGGATCAAAACGACAGCGTTTTTGTAGACCGCGCGCGCCAATTTGGCGGCATAAAACAATTACGCCCGAGCCAAACGGCCCGGGCGTTTATTTTGGATTGATCCCAAGACTATCCCGCGTGGGATTCCCGGTATTGATGCATCCTTTCGAGCATCTTGTCCTTCAAGACCAGCTTTCGCTTCTTCAATTCCGCTTCTTCCAGCACTTCTTCGTCCGACGGATGAGGATTGGCTTCGATTTCCGAAACGCGCCGCTTAAAACGGGCGTGCTCTTCAGCCATCTGGCGGAATTCCTCATCAGTCGTCATCAGATGTGCCTTCAGCTCGTCCCGGTCTTGAACACTCAAATCCATAGCGTGATTTCTCCTTTTTTTTGGAAGGATTGCCACGCCGAGTCTGCAGGTCTACCGATCAGTAGGCTCGGTGGGTAATCGTTACAATTCGTCATGATCATCGGCAGGTCACCGAAGGTCAGCCGACGCAATCAACCTAGCACGATTAAATTCCAAGGACAACAGTCCTAAAGGAACAGTACCGTTGACTTGCTGAACCTTCGATTGCCCATGTTCTTGGCCCATGTTTCAGGTTAGACGCACACCACTCCAGGAATAGTTTCACTGCGAATTTAAGCTCGCGTGAATACCTCAATGGACCGTGAAATTGAACATCACAGGGAAACACTGAGGGCTACCTGGACTGCGTCTTCACGCGGATTGGAATAATAGCCGCGCCGCCGCCCGATTTCCTGAAATCCGGCGGAAGCGTAGAGGCGGCGGGCAGCGGTGTTCGATTCGCGTACTTCGAGGAACCATTTCCCGCTACAAATCACCGCGGCGAGGAGGGCACGAGCCACACCACGCCGCCGGTACCGTGGCGCAACGGCCAGATTCAGAACTTCATACTCATCCGGGCCGGTAATGCGCCACACCAAAAACCCGGCTTCGGGCTCCGCGACCACGAAAGGCTCTCCGGAAGGGAGCCATTGCGCCCCCTCGCCGGACTCACTAAGCAGCCCGGCGATCCAAACCAGATCCTCCGGACGACCGGGGCGGATCACGCCGGCAACGATCGGGTCACTTGAACAGGAAGCTAACCAGGTCCACAACCCGGTTGGAATAGCCCCACTCGTTGTCGTACCACGCAACTACTTTCGCCAGGTTCCCATCAAGCACCTTGGTAAGCTGCGAATCAACAGTG
>CAYTVP010000533.1:0-2174 GCA_964441675.1 uncultured Solibacteraceae bacterium
GCCCAGCCCAGCGCGTGTCCGGATGCCAGGCGCTCCTCGATCATCTGATTCGGCCAGATTGTCCCTGCCGGTGCGCGCCCGCCGCCGGGCTCCTCGTAGACAACAACTCCATTGCCGTGCCATGGCTCAATGGTCGCCACTACACGCTGCTTGTTCACCCGTCCGGCTTTGATCTCACCCGGCGATCCCTCACCCAGCTTGGTCCGCTTCCAGGTGCCATCGCGCCCGCGCGCAATCACAGAAACACCCTCGCGCGAAGCGACCCAGATCTCGTCTTTGCCATCGCCGTCATAATCTTCGACGATCAGGTTGTGTGCGATATGCAGGCTATTGTCCGCTACCTCCACCGGCCACTGGTCTCGCGCGGGATCTTTCGGAATGCGAAATACCAGAACACGGAGACCATTTCCCTGCCAATCCGGCGGCTTGTTGCCACGACCGTGGAGGGGCGCGACGACTAGCTCCTTCCTGCCATCGCCATCGACGTCACCCCACCGGATACGATGCAGCGTCGGCTCTTCGGAGATCGGATAAAGCGGCCACGGTCCTGCGGCACCCGTATTCCGAAGCCATTCGAGTGTACCGCCTGACTCTGTGTTGGTGGGCTGCCACGAGGCTCCCAGAGCAATGTCCGGTTTCCCATCGCCGTCGATATCGTGGACCGCCAGGCAAACGTTGTCTTTCTCCTGCGGCCGGTCGAGCACGACATGCTCTTTCCAGCCCGGATTCTCGTACCAGACGACGCGCTTCGAAAGAACCGCAACAATGTCCTTTTTGCCGTCGCCATTCATATCGGCAGTCGTCACGGCATAGACGACGGTGAGATCGGAGCCGATTTGCTCCGTTTGAAAATTCACCGCCAGCACCAGCAGAAGAGGAACGGAAAGCATGGTGCCGACTATAATAAAGGCATGACGCGACCTTCTACAGCGCGTCCCTCTCTATTCTCCGGCGACTAGTCTTTTTCCCGCGGCCATTGTCCCGCCGTTCTGGTCTTCTTCTGATTGGAGAGAGCACATGATTCAGCGTTTTGATGCGGCATTTCCCCGCATACAGGGTGTCTTGCCCGGTCCACGCGCCGCAGCAATCGTAGCGCGCGACGCGAAAGTCCTGTCACCGTCCTACACCCGTTCTTATCCGCTGGTGGTGGCGCGCGGCGAAGGCGCAATCATTGAGGATGTCGACGGCAACCGGTTTCTCGACTTCAATGCCGGTATTGCGGTCGCCGCGACCGGGCACAGCCACCCGCGTGTCCTCGCCGCAATCCGCGCCCAGACGGAAAAATTTCTCCACTATTCCGGAACAGATTTCTATTACGAAAACATGGTGGAGCTTGCAGAGAAGCTGGACGCCATCGCTCCAGGCAGCGGACCACACCGCGTTTACTTTGGCAACTCCGGCACGGAAGCTGTCGAGGCGGCGATGAAGCTGGCGCGCTACCATTCCGGCCGCGACAAGTTCATCGCTTTCTTCGGCGGGTTTCATGGCCGCACGTTTGGCTCGTTATCGCTCACCGGCTCAAAGAACGTTCAGAAGAAAGGCTTCGGCCCGATGGTTCCGGGGGTTCATCACATTCCCTACCCGGACTGCTATCGCCGCCCGGCGGGCCAGACGCCCGAAGATTACGCGGTCGAATGCGTCAGAACTATCGAGGAAAAGCTGATCCGGCATCTCGTTCCCGCTGACGAAATCGCCGCTGTCATCGTAGAGCCGATACAAGGCGAGGGCGGTTACGTAGTCCCTCCCCAAAGCTTCTTCGATGAACTCCAAGCGGTGTGCCGCCAGCACGGCATCCTGATCATTGCCGACGAGGTGCAGAGCGGCATGGGCCGTACCGGAAAAATGTGGGCAAGCAACCATTTTTCTTTTGAGCCTCACATTGTTGCCGCCGCGAAGGGCATCGCGAGCGGTATGCCGCTGGGAGCGACAATCGCCCGGGCCGAGATCATGAACTGGCAGCCGGGCTCTCACGCCTCGACCTTCGGGGGCAATCCCGTTTCCATCGCAGCCTCGCTCGCAACGATCGAGTTGCTGGAGCAGGAGCTGATCGCCAATGCCGCCCAGGTGGGAGATTTCATGCTCTCCCGTATGCGCGAATGGCCACGCCGATTTTCCGTTGTTGGCGATGTTCGCGGGCGTGGGCTAATGATCGGCTTTGAGCTGGTGAAGGATCA
>CAYTVP010000533.1:2199-2556 GCA_964441675.1 uncultured Solibacteraceae bacterium
TCGAGATGGCGTTTGAGCGCGGGCTGCTGATACTCGGTGCGGGGATCAACGCTATCCGGCTTTGCCCACCGCTGGTTATTACCACCGCTCAGGCGGACTTCGCCTTGGATACTATCGAGGATTGTCTAAAGACTCTCGAAGCCTGATCGCTGCCGCATGAGCGTCCTCGACGTCGGCTGCGGGCAAAAGAAATATCCGGGAGCAGTGGGGATCGACCGCCTCCCCGGCACCGCCGCCGACATCGTTCACGACCTCGACCAGTTTCCCTGGCCGGTGCCCGACTCCTCGTTCGACGAGATCCGCTTGATCCACGTCATCGAGCATGTTGGAGACGTCATTCTAACCATTGAGGAAGTC
>CAYTVP010000534.1:0-2538 GCA_964441675.1 uncultured Solibacteraceae bacterium
GGCAGGCTATACCTTTGAGTGATGTGGCGTTCACGCTGCAGGTGGGGCGCGAACCTATGGAAGAGCGCCTCGCCATCGTCACAAATTCATTTGATGACCTGCGCAAAAAGCTGGATGCATTTCTGGACGACAAGCCTGGGGAAGGAATTTTCCACGGTACGGCAAAGATGGGTCATCTGAAGTCCTCCTTGCTGGATGGCTCTCCGGAGGCCACGGAGTTTATTCGCGCAACCGTGGCCAATCGCCGGCTTGACCGGCTCGCAAACCTTTGGGTAGAGGGCGCACTTATTGACTGGGCTGGTGTTCATCTGGACTCCCGCCGCCGTGTTTCGCTTCCGACATACCCGTTCGCTCGTCAGCGGCATTGGGTCAATCACCAAACGTCGACAGGCGTGTCTAAGGTAGATTCGCCCTCCTCGGCGGTTGAAATATTGCCGCAATCTCTCACGCCCGTTGCCGGCACGGTCGTCGAGGCCGATCTCAGCAAGCGGAGTGTCGCGATGAAGGATAAGCTTCGTGCGATGCTTGCGGCCGCTCTGTATATGGAGCCGGGTCAGATCGATGACGACGTCAGCTTTTCGGAGCTTGGACTCGACTCAATCCTTGCGGTCGAACTGGTGCATCAGCTCAACAATGAGTTCGGAACCGACTTTAAGGCAACGCGGCTCTACGATTACTCGAACCTGAACGAGCTGAGTGCCTTTCTGGCGCGGGCTACAGGCGAGTCGATCCAAACGGTATCGCAATTGGATCTGAACGATGTATCGACGGCGGGAAGTTCAGTCACAACTACAAGAGAGATCCTCCGGACAATTTTTGCGTCGATTCTTGGTTTGCCTCTGAACGATATCGATGTTGCTGTTCCGTTAGGCGATCTTGGGTTAGATTTCGTTCTTGCAGCCGAAGTAACTCAAGCAATCAATGAGCAATTGGGTACGGAGTTAATGTCGGCCAAGTTGTATGAGTTTGCGAGTGTTGCTGATCTTGCGCTTTATCTCGATAGCGTTCAAAACGTCAAACGTCCGCAGATAGAAGTTCCGGCAGCGCCTCCGTCACCTGACGATACGTTCTCTGCCGATAGTCATGATGATGTGTCCCAGTACAACGGGTCGGCTGAGAAAGACGTAAGTAAGTGGGGCGACGGCATCGCGATTATTGGCATGTCTGGCCGTTTCCCAAATGCGCGAAATGTCGAAGAATATTGGAAAAATCTTGCCGCCGGACGTGACTCTGTGGCCGAGGTGCCGCCGTCGCGCTGGGATGTTGACAGATTCTTCAACGCCGATCCGGCCGTTCCCGGGACAACGTATTCGCGCTGGTGCGCATTACTCGAAGATATTGACAAATTCGATCCACTCTTTTTCGGCATCCCGCCGCGCGACGCGGAGATCATGGAACCTCAACAGAGGATCTTTCTTGAGGAGGCGTGGCGCACTTTCGAGGATGCAGGGTATTCTGCTGCTTCGCTCAACAACACCCGGTGCGCTGTGTTCGCTGGGGCGGGGCAAGGAGACTACTATCTCAATTTTCCCGCCGACGATACGATTCTGAGCGCACAGATGGGGATGGGCAACGTCCCGTCGATCCTGGCAGCGCGCATCGCATACTTCCTGAACCTCAAAGGGGCCGCGGTTCCTATCGATACTGCATGTTCTTCGTCTCTTGTTGCCCTCCATCTTGGTTGTCGCGCACTGTTGAATGGCGAAGCCGATCTTGCGCTTGCCGGTGGTATTTGCGTCCTGACCACATCCAGGATGCACATCATCACCAGTCAGGCCAGGATGCTGTCGCCGGAAGGCAAGTGCAAGACATTCGACAATACCGCCGATGGCTTCGTTCCGGGTGAGGCGGCGGGGTTGGTGCTACTGAAGCGTCTTTCTGATGCCATCCAAGACGGAGATCACATCTACGGCGTGATCCGCGGATCGGGAATGAATCAGGATGGAAAAACAAATGGAATTACGGCGCCCAGCACGCTGTCACAATCCGCTCTGGAACTGAGTGTCTACGAATCTGGTGGCATCGATCCGGACACAATTACATTGATTGAGGCACACGGTACCGGAACCAAGCTCGGCGATCCGATCGAAATCGAAGCGCTGACGGACGCCTTTCGAAAGTACACGGATCGTAATCAGTATTGTGCCATTGGTTCGGTGAAGACTAATATCGGCCATACGCTATTTGCCGCAGGCGTGTCGGGTGTCATCAAAGTCTTGTTGTCGCTTAAGTATCGTCAGATCCCGCCCAGCCTTCATTATGAGACGACAAATGAACATATTGACTTTAGAAATAGCCCTTTCTTTGTTAATACCAAGCTGCATCCATGGGATGCGACGTCAGGGAAGCCGCGCCGAGCCGCAATAAGTTCCTTCGGTTGGAGTGGAACGAACACCCACTTAGTGATTGAGGAAGCGCCGCCGCTTAAGCCGGCAGTGAAGCGCGTACAAAGTCCCTACTACCTTGCCAATGTTTCGGCTAAGACGCGCACGGCACTCGAGGCACGATTGCGTGACTTGTTGCGATGGTTGCAGGACG
>CAYTVP010000535.1:0-2538 GCA_964441675.1 uncultured Solibacteraceae bacterium
TAACGGCATCGACGGCTGAGATTCTTTCGTCCAACTCCTGGGCATTGCCAAATCGCAAGTGAATCGCCCGGCTGCCGGCCATCTCGTTGCTGAGCGCATCTCCGAACTGGCGATCGACGAACTCGCCCGCTACCAGCACCCGCGCGCCTGGAACGCGCTGGACGGCGTCGAAAACGCTAGCCAGCCGCTTCGACGGCCGCAGGTGTCCGAAAATCCCGAATACCGCTCCGTTGCCCCATTTGGCCCGCAACTCGGCAGAGGCTTCTGAGCTGCGATTGGGCGCACCTGCCAGGTGCGGGATGACCTCCACCCGAACGTCGCGACCGTGCGCGGACACCATTGCGGCTGCTCGATGATTGTGCACCACGATCAGGCGCGATCGCTCGGTGAGGCGGCGAAGCATCGGATAAGCGAAATAAGCGGCATCGCCGGCGGAGCCGGAGCGTCTCTTCCACAACCTCGCCGCCAGATGCCGGTTCCATTCGCCGTAGTTGTATACGAACTCCTCGGTGTATTCCTCTTCGTTCAGCAGGCCCAAAAACAGGTGATGGAGCACGGCATCGTGCAGAATCACAATACCCGGCTGCGCAATCGCGCGGCGATAGAGATCGCGATGCAGAGAATTGTTTCCGATGTGGTAAAGCCAAATACCGGCGTTGCCCTCCCAGCGTATGTCGCCCGCCGCGGCCATCGCACTGTGCAGAGCCTCCGCGTAATCCGCCACGCCGGTTTTCGCGCCCCGGCGCGGTGCGGCATGCCGAAGAATCATGGCCGCTTTCTGGAGCCGAAGAGGGCCGTTCCCACCCGTATGTGCGTGGCGCCTTCTTCTATTGCTACTTCGAAATCGTTCGACATTCCCATCGAGAGCGCCGAGGTGCCGAGCTTCTCACCGAGTTCCCGCAGGCGCACGAAATAGGGCCGCGACGCCTCGGCGTCCGTAGTCCAGGGGGGAATGGTCATCAACCCCAGCAAGCGAAGATTAGGTTGGCTGCGCACGGCGTCCACCAGCGCGCCGGCGGCCTCCGGCGCGACTCCGTGCTTCGATTCTTCTTCGGCCAGCTTGATCTCCAACATGACGTCGAGCACCTGGTCCGGTGTCCGATGCTCGTTCAGGCGCCGTGCGAGCTTTTGATCGTCGATGGTTTGAATTGTTTGAAACAAATCCGATGCTTTCCGGGATTTGTTCGATTGCAGATGTCCGATCAGGTGAAATCGGGCTTCTGTCAGATGTGACAGCAGAGGAAGCTTTTGGTCGAACTCCTGTACGTAGTTTTCGCCGAAGTCGCGCAAACCGGCCTCGTAAGCTTCGATGATGGAAACGGCGGGGAATGTTTTCGTGACGGCTATCAGCGTAACGTCCCGGCGGAGTCTCCCCGAGCGAGCGGCTGCCTTTTCAATTCGATCTTCCACTTGCGCCAGACGCTGCCGGAACATACCGAATTTCAATATTAGCCTGCGGGCAAGTTGTCACGATTTGCGTGAGAGCGCCTATACTGACAACGATGCCGTCCCTCAGGGACGAAACGCTTCCGGCGATCCAGGGCTTTCTGGCCAGCGCCGCGCGGCCGGTACTGGTGGAGTCCGGCGAAGAAGAGTTCGTCCTCGAACCAGGTAACCATTCCGTCGAGATGGCCGGCGGGACCTTGCGAATTCATGCCTGGAGCGATTCGCGCAGTTACTCGCGTCGAATTACAGGCATTCAGAGCCAGCGGCCCGGCCGTCTGGACCTCCGAATTGCGCGCCTTGGCCGGCCGGCAGGCACGCTGACGATCTTCGATGCCGCCCATGGCCGCAGCCGCGAGGTGGAGCGCCGGGGCCAGCGCGAGCGGCAGCGCGAACAGTTCCGGAGGATGTTGGCGCGTCAATATCCCGCCCATCGGATTCAGGAAATTTCAAGCGGTGCGGATCTGGAACATTCGCTCTCTCCCGCCTACCCCCGTGCCTTTCTGACGCAAGGAGCAACCGGCGTCGCGGCCATCTGCGCGCCCGCCGATGCGATCGATCCCGATGGCGTGCTGACTTTCGGGTTAATCTGGCTCGACTACCTGCGGAGGCGCGAGCGCAGTATTGTAGTTCCTACTCTTGCGGTCTTTGTTCCCGCAAAAGCTTCGCTGACGACAGCGCTGCGGCTGCGCTGGCTCGACCCGGCCGCGGCGAACTACATTCTGGTTGTGCATGACGATTCCGGCGAGCGGCCAGTCGATCCGGAGGATTGCGGCAATCTCGTCACCCGGCTGGGGCTGCCTGCTGATCGATCTTCCGGAATGGCACATCCGGAAGCGGAGCTAGAGCGGGCGGTTCGGGCTTCGATTCGTCAACTGGATGCGGCCCTGGAGCCCAGCCCGGTCTACCGGCAGGCGCCCGCCATCGCCGGATCCGTTCGCGGAATCGCCGATCTGGTCGCTGTCACAATCGATCGCCAGCTGGCCGTTCTCGAGTTAAAGGCTTCAGAGGACGTACAACTGCCCCTGCAGGCGCTCGACTACTGGATGCGCGTGAAGTGGCATCTCGATCACGGCGACTTTCTGAAGCTCGGCT
>CAYTVP010000536.1:0-2528 GCA_964441675.1 uncultured Solibacteraceae bacterium
TATCGTTGTCGGACCATGCATCGAAGGAGCAGTCTTCGAGATCTGCTTCCAGGCTGCGCCCGAAGTTAGGATCTCCGACGGATACCTGACGGTTGATTTGGGCGCTTGGCATTTCCACTTATGCATCGGTGCTCATCGAGGAAGCACATCGGAAGAGCTTCGCAAGAAACGGCCGGTGGCGAAGATTGGCCTGTTTGAACGGCGCGGGAAGGGATGCGGCGGAGGGAGAAGTTGGGGTCTCCGCATGTGGAACGGCTATGGCGAGCAGATGACGACGGTTTTCCTTCCCAACCCCCGCTTGACCGATGACATGCAGTTGCGCAAAGAACCCGATTGGAGCCGCCTGGAGCTTTACTACCGGCTTCGCGAGAAGTTCTTGCACGAGGTCTTCCCATCGAATCTTGAAACAACCGCGAATTTACCGTTTCCGGAAAAGACCGTCGCATGAAACAGAGGCGTTCCTGGGCAAGTCCATCGCCTGCGTTCCTGTTGTTAGTGCTTGCAGCGGGAGTCGCGACTGCCGTGGATCGCTTTGTTGCTCCCGATGAGGGCCGGCGCGTCGCAAGGCCCGGTGACGGCTACGGCAATCCATCGATTCGCACCGGCTCGGCTGACTATCCCCGGCAGGCCATCGACAGCGATTCGTTTGTGGTGCGAGTGGCGCGACCTGCTCGGCGAATCGTTTCTCAGTATTGGTCTATCGATGAATTTGTCTACTCGGTGGTTCCGCCGGAGAGGATGGTTGCTGTCAGTGAATCCGCGTATTTGGAACGGATTAGCAATGTCTACTCTCTGGTGAAGCAATATCAGCCCACCATTGCAACGGACCCGGAGCGCATCCTCCGTCTTGATCCCGATCTCTTGATCGTCTCCAATAGCTCGCGAGCCGACTTCTGCGCGATTGTCCGCGCCGCGCAGGTTCCGATTTATCGCGCTTTCACGATGTTCACGACTCTACAGCAGGTAGCTGAAACAATCCGCCTGACCGGTTATTTAACGGGAGAAGATCGCGCTGCGGACGCCCAGATTGCTCGCTTCTGGAGCGATATCGAGCGCGCCAAAGCGCGGAGACCGCTTAATGCACAGCGGCCGCGCGTTCTGGGATTCGGGGGGAAATACAGCTACGGCAATGAAACTCTATTCCACGACATAGTTCTGACTTTGGGCGGAATTAATGTCGGTGCGGAAGGAGGACTGAAGGGATACGACCAGGTAAACAGCGAACAGATCATTCGATGGAATCCGGAGTGGATTGTTGCCGGGGCGGACAAGGGAAAAACCAAAGAAGTATTGAATCGATTGCTTGCCGATCCAGGAATTTCCCTAACCAAAGCTGCCCGTTATGGTCATGTCCTCGTGTTTGAGCATCAGGTCTTCCTACCTATGTCCCCCTTCACGCGGCTGATTGTTACTGCTTTGGGAGAGGCTCTTTATGGATAACCGTCGATTAAGCCTCGCTACATTCTATTCAGTACTCCTTCCAATGTTGGCATTGAGCGCTGTTATTGCCATTGCCGTTGGAAGTACGGCAGTTGACTGGCGTACGATCCTGCACGTCACGGCAATCAAGCTTCTCCCCGCAGGCTGGACTAACTCGGCCGGAGTTTCGCAAGCAGACACCGTAATCGTATGGCTGATCCGAGTTCCGAGAGTTGTCGTAGCGATGTTCGTCGGTATGGGACTTGCTGCTGCGGGCACCGTGATGCAGGGACTTTTTCGAAACCCACTCGCAGAGCCCGGACTAGTCGGAATCGGGTCGGGCGCTGTGTTGGGCGCTGTCCTGTCTTTTGTCGCGGGTTGGAGTGTACGTTCTGTCGTCTCGCTGCCGATAGCCGCTATGGTGGGCGCATTCGCTGCGCTCATCGTCGTTTATTCGATGGCCACCCGCGGAGGCACCACTCCGGTGGGAACGCTGCTGTTAGCCGGAATTGCTACTACATCGCTCCTTACCGCAATATCTAGCCTACTGCTCTCCATCAACATCGTGAACTGGCAGATTGCCCAGGAGATCGTCTTCTGGATGATGGGTGGCCTGGATGCTCGATCGTGGACGCATGTTTGGCTGTGTGCGCCCTTTGTTGTTCTCGGACTTGCCGCAGCCATCGTACAAGCCCGCGATCTGGATCTATTACAGCAAGGCGAACAAACAGCCGCCTCTTTTGGAGTAGACGTTGAGGCTTCCAAGCGGTACCTTGCCATCACCGCAGCGATGCTGACAGGGGCGTCCGTTGCGGTCGCAGGAATGGTTGGGTTTGTCGGTCTGGTTGTGCCACACGCCGTAAGGCTAATCGTTGGACCGTCGAATCGCGCACTGATCCCCGCAAGCGCATTGGCCGGGGCGGTCTTTCTCATACTCTGCGATCTCGCGGCTCGAACGCTCCATCCGCCAGTAGAGATCCGCTTAGGGGTTATCACGGCGCTTATCGGAGGACCGTTGTTTATTCTCCTGCTGCTCCGACATTCGCGGGAGGCGGCCGTGTCATGACGGAGGTGAGTGCGAAAGGCGTGCCTCGATGAAGAGTCACGCC
>CAYTVP010000537.1:0-2525 GCA_964441675.1 uncultured Solibacteraceae bacterium
CGTTAGCTGCAATTGCCGCACGCGGCTGCTCAACGGCGTATTGAGATGCTGCAGCGTTTGCTTACCGATACGGCCGTCGGGATCGAGCCCATGCCGAATCTGGAAGCGGATGACAGCTTCCACCAGGGCATCGCTGTATACCGCGAGCTCATCTCCTGTTGGGAAATCCTCCGGGAGATCTCCGAGTCGTTGTAAGAGGTGGGCCAGCTGCGAAGCACCCGCATACGGTGCGCCCGGCTCGATCGTTTTCTCTAATGACGGCAGCGGGACACTCTCTTCCAGCGCTAGCCTTCGATACGCTCCGAGAGCCGTCAGCGTGCGCTGATAGCCCGGATACGGCGGCTCAGCCGCGGCCAGGACAGCCTTAGCTTCCCCGCCAACCGCCACCTGGCGCAACAAGCTTGGAACGTCGCAGCTTGGTGGGTCGGGATCCAGCCGGCAGCCGGCGGTTCGCAGATCTATACGGCCGATCGCAAGATCAGAGACATAGCGTATAGCCGATACCGTCAGAGCCATGTCAAAGCGGGCGAGATCCGCTTCGCCGAGCCCGGGCTGACCCCACTTCGACAGGCGTCCAGCCCATCGAGAACCGTCGTAGTCTTCCGGGTCCAACCCTTTGCTCCCGGCGTCTCTGAGAATCTCGATCAAGGCAAGCGCTTGAGGGGAAGGCGAGCCGCCGCGGCTCCACGCCAACGAATAGTTCGATGGCTTGTAGAATTCCTCCAACTGCATGCGGTAACCCGAGAAGTCCGGATGGATGAGCTCGGAGAGGTGGCCAGACGCAATCAATTGCGTCAACTCGGGAGCGGCCGCCGGCGACGCGACAGCGATCGACAAGACAGCCAGGGCCCGGCAAGTGAGCCGCGTGAGACGATTCGAGCGAGTAACTTTCATATGGAATGAGCTTAGATCGGAGGTCCTTCCGGCCTGTTACTTGAGCTAGGAAACCTGGATCGCAATCTTTAAAACGCCGTCCGTACGCGAGGAAAATAGCTCATATGCGCGTTCAATCTCCGATAGCGGTAACCGGTGAGTGAAAAGGTTGGTTAAATCAATGCGATGCGTGCGCACAAGCCGCATCAGCCGCGCCATACGCTCTTTTCCGCCCGGACATAGCGTCGTTACGATCGTCTGATCCGTAAGTCCGGCGCCAATCGCATCGACGGGCACTTGTAAATGGCCAGAGTAGACTCCGACGCTCGAAAGGATTCCGCCCGGCCGCAAGCAGCGAAGCGCATTCTCGAAAGTCTCCTGAATGCCGAGAGCCTCGATGGCCACGTCAACGCCCTTGCCTTCCGTTATCTCGCGGATCTTTGTCACGGAATCTTCGTCCGCCCGAACCACTGTCGTGGCTCCAAAATTCTTCGCCATCTTCAGCCGGTTCGGGTCCGAATCCACGCCGATAATTTCTGAAGCGCCCATCAGCTTGGCGCCGAGCGTGGCGCAGAGCCCGATCGGCCCCTGCGCGAAAACAGCCACGGTGTCACCCAGGCGGACCTTCCCCCGTTCCGCCGCGGAGAATCCGGTAGAGGCAATATCGGCAAGCAGCAATACCTGTTCATCCGACAACTCGTCGGGAATCACGGCGAGGTTTGCTTGCGCGTAAGGAACCAAGGTGTACTGTGCCTGGACTCCGTCAATGGTATTCCCGAGCTTCCACCCGCCCAGCGCGCCTCCGCATTGTGACCTGTCGCCGGCTAGGCAGAATTCGCACTGTCCGCACGGCGTAATCGCTCCAACCAGGACTCGTTGTCCAACCTGATATCCGGTTACGCCCGGGCCCAGTTCGTGAATTACTCCGACCGCTTCATGACCGATCGTAAGGCCCGGTTGAACCGGGTATTCTCCACGAACGATGTGGATATCGGTTCCGCAGATCGTCGTCAGACGCACTTGAATTACAGCCTCTCCCGATCCGGCTTTGGGAATCGGCTTTTCTTCCAGGCCGAACTTGTTCGTCTCACGAAAAACGTTGGCCCACATCGTGCCTTTTGCAAGCTTCGCGGATCTGCCTTCCTGAACTGCCAGTGACATCTGTACGAATCTCCTTCTTGTACCAGATAGCAATCTGGCGGCCTTTACGCAACATATCGACGACACCTCGTTGCTAGGATGAGTTGGGCCGGAAGCGGAATCCGGCAGCTTTTGCAGGAGACAATGCCACGAATGAAGTGTGCGATTCTCAGCGAGCCGCGAAAGATTGTTGACCGGCCCCTGGCGATCGAGAACATAGCGAAGCCTGAGGTAACGGACGGCATAGTCCTGCTTAGGGTGCGTGCCTGCGGGGTTTGCCGGACCGATCTGCACATTGTCGAGGGTGACCTGACGCCGCTTCGTGACCGCGTGATTCCTGGACACCAGATCGTTGGCGAGGTTGTGGGAGGGGAGACCGGCGATCTTCCCCTCGGCACGCGCGTGGGTGTCTCCTGGCTCGGCGGGACGGATGGGTGTTGCGAATATTGCCACCGGGGGCAGGAGAATCTTTGTGACGCGGCGGCATTCACAGGCTACACAGTTGACGGGGG
>CAYTVP010000538.1:0-2523 GCA_964441675.1 uncultured Solibacteraceae bacterium
GTTACTAAGCCTCCGGCATTCCGGAGAATCTCCAATCCCGGACCTGCCTAAAAAGGCAGGATTGCGTGGATTCTTCTTGAAATGACTTCGGAGTTGTAGTAAAAAGATGCTCCGAGTGTACAAATGAGTGTCTAATTGTTGATCAGAGCTAACACAGCCTCCGGGCTGTCGGAGGGAGAGATGGAATCAGCCGACCAGTTAGACCTTTTGGGTGGCCTTCACGCAGACGCTATCGGCGCTGCGGATACCCTATTTAAGCTGGCTATTGAGGCGTCACCCAGCGGCGTGCTGGTCGTGGGACCTGCGGGAACAATCGTTCTGGTCAACCATGCACTCGAACAACAGTTTAGCTACGCGCGTGACGAGTTGATCGGACAGCCGGTTGAGCTACTGCTGCCTGAATCGTTCCGGGAGCTCCATGCGCTACATCGGCTTGCCTACGGAAGCCAACCGGAAACCCGTCTTATGGGGGCTGGCCGGGAGTTATCAGGCCGGCGCAAAGACGGCTCCCAGATCCCAGTCGAGATTGGCCTTAATGCGATGCAGACACCAGCGGGATTGTTCGTGCTTGCGTCCGTTGTCGACATTAGCGAACGACGATACCACGAAGCCGAGCAGCTTCGGGTACTCAACGAGCGTATTGAGTTTGAACGGCTGGTGGCCGAACTTTCAGCAAAGTTCGTCAATCTGGCAACGGAGCAGATCGACGAGGCCATTGAGAATGCGCAACATAGCATCGTCGAGGCCCTAGGCCTTGATCGAAGCGCGCTGTTCCAGGTATCCGAAGATGGAACGGACTTCGTACTAACCCACCACTGGGCGAGTCCCGCCGAGCAGAATCCGCCATCGCACGTGTCAGCGAAAGACCATTTTCCGTGGTCTCTCGCGAAGATTCAGAATGGAGAAGAAGCATGGGTTTCGTCCGTCGACGAGGTGCCAGATGCTGTCGAACGCGAATCGCTGCGGCATTATGGCACAAAGTCTCGCTTGGCAATTCCCCTCTCGATTGGCGGACGAGTAACCGGGGTAATTGCCTTCGCATCGACGCGCGAGGCGCGCGTGTGGACCGCGGAAATCGTGAGCCACCTGCGCCTGGTTGCCCAGGTGTTCGGCAACGCGCTGGCGCGTAAGCGGGCAGACGCAAAGCTGCGGGCTAGTGAGGAACGCTTCCGCCTGCTTGCTGACAACGCGCCGGTCATGATCTGGGTGAGCGGCCCGGACAAGTTGTGCACATGGTTCAACCGCCAATGGCTTAAGTTTGTCGGGCGCACCATGGAACAAGAGATGGGGAATGGTTGGGGCGAAGGCGTGCACCCGGAGGATCTGGAGCGGTGTTTCCAGATTTACACGACAGCATTCGATGAGCGCCAGCCCTTCAGCATGGAATACCGCCTTCGCCGGCACGATGACGTCTGGCGATGGGTCCTCGACAAAGGCACGCCCAGCTATACCGGTGACGGCAGATTTGAAGGCTACATAGGCTCCTGTTTAGACGTCACTGAACAGAAGCAGGCGGAGCTGCAGCTCGCGAGTGCTCTCGTGGAAGTCGAGAGCCGGCATAAACAGTTACAAAGTGAAAACGTCTATCTTCGCCACGAAGTTCAGGAGCGGCTCGGTCCGGGCCCGATTGTCGGGAGGAGTGCAGGCATCCGCGCCACGCTGGAGCAGGTTGAACAGGTCGCCGGAACCGATTCAACAGTGCTGCTGTTGGGTGAAACCGGCACTGGCAAGGAGCTCATCGCTACACAAATTCACGAGCTGAGCACTCGGCGGGCGCACACGATGGTGCGCGTGAACTGCGCGGCCATTCCCGCTCCCCTTATCGAAAGCGAACTGTTCGGTCGCGAGAGAGGAGCCTATACGGGCGCTCTCACGCGGCAGACCGGACGCTTCGAGCTGGCCGATCACTCGACAATCTTCCTTGACGAAATCGGTGATCTGACGCCGGAGGTCCAAGTCAAGTTACTCCGGGTGCTGGAATCAAGACAGATCGAACGGCTCGGTAGCACGAGGGGTATTCAGGTGGATACAAGGATCATTGCGGCCACACACCGCAATCTCGAACAGCTAATCGACGAGGGTTCATTTCGGGAAGACTTGTTTTACCGGCTTAACGTCTTCCCCATCAAAGTACCGCCATTGCGGGATCGCAGAGAAGACATTCCCCTGCTGGTGTGGCGCTTTATCGGAGAGTTCTCGAAAGTGTTCAGCAAACCGATCGAGACAGTTTCTCGTGAGAACATGGCCGCCCTTCAGGACTACTCGTGGCCGGGAAATGTTCGGGAGCTGCGAAATGTTGTGGAACGCGCGATGATCGTGGCGACGAGTCCGCGTCTGACCATTGCGCTGCCGCCCCCGCCGGCTGGTGCAACAAAGCATTACATTAAGCTGGATGATGTTGAGCGGGCGCACATAAGGGGCGTGCTGGAAAGCACTGGCTGGCGGATTCGTGGACCAGGTGGCGCGGCTGACCGGCTCGGGTTTAAACCCACGACACTGGAAACGCGTATGGCAAAGCTCGGG
>CAYTVP010000539.1:0-2519 GCA_964441675.1 uncultured Solibacteraceae bacterium
GGAACCCGGCGGTGCAGCCTTCGAGGAGGTTGTCGCCGAATTCGGAGAATCAATCCTATCCAGCGGACGGATCGATCGCGCTGCGCTGGCTGCATTGGTCTTTCCCAATCCGGAGCGGCTGGCGCGTTTGAATGAAATCGTTCATCCACGCGTCATTGCTTTAGAGGAACAGGAATTGCGGGAAATCGAGCGGCGCGATCCAGGCGCGATTGCCGTGATAGAGGCGGCAATTCTAATCGAAACGGGCTCTTATAAGAGATTCGACACACTCATTTTGGCGATGTGCCGTCCCGAACAGCAGATTGAGCGCGCGGTCGCCAGCCGGAGGATGACCGAGGCCGAAGCACGCGTCCGGTTAGCGAGACAAATGCCCCTCGCGGAGAAGGCAAAATTCGCTGAATATATAATTGACACATCTGGAAGTTTTGACGAAACGGAAGCCCGCACTCGCGAGGTCTACCATCTACTGCGGAGCCGACTCTCATGAAGGCTAGAGTTCTCTTCATTGCCGCCTTGCTGGCCGGCGGTTTCTACTACTTCACATCGGTATCGGATATCGGTTGGCCCGGTGTATTGTCCAGTCCGCGCGCCAGCTCCGGTCCGTTGTGGAGGGGGCCGGATGTCGCAAAGTCGGCCGGCCTTGGACCGGACGAGCTGAACAACATTGATATCTACAGCAAGGCTCACGATGCCATCGTCAATATCACGAGCACGGTGTATCGGCGCAATTGGTTTATGGAGCTCTACCCGCAGCGCAATTCCGGGTCCGGCTTCTTCGTTAACGATAAGGGACACATTCTTACCAATTGGCACGTTGTTGAAGGAAGCCTGCGCGGAGCGGATGTCGTGGTTACGCTGGCGAATAAGAAGCAGTACAAGGCCGAAATGGTCAGCCGCGATCCTCGCAATGATCTGGCCCTGATTAAAGTTGTGCCTTCGGAGAAGATCGAATATCTCCGTATGGGCGATTCCGACCATGTGCAGGTTGGCCAGAAAGTTTTGGCGATCGGAAATCCGTTCGGCTTTCAGGGAACGATGACCACCGGCATCGTCAGCTCCGTCGGGCGAACGATCCAGGATGAAACGGAGCGGGAACTCGAAGGCTTGATTCAGACGGATGCTGCGATCAATCCGGGCAATTCCGGCGGTCCTCTGCTCGATAGCCAGGGCAGCGTCATCGGCATCAACACAGCTATTTATGGGCCTGGGGGCAATATTGGCATCGGCTTCGCCATGCCGATTGCGAAAGCCAAGTTGATGCTCGATGACTTTGAAGCCGGCCGGAAATACGAGCCGCCCCGTTTGGGCGTCACGATAGTCTATGTATCCGGTGATTGGGCTGAAGCGCTGGGGTTACCTGTTGAAGGAGGCTGCCTGGTACAGGCTGTGGAGCCAGGCTCGGCAGCGGAACGGACGGGCATTCGCGGACCTCGGGAAATACGCATTGTCGGCCGCTACGAAGTCGGTGTTGGAGGCGATTTCATCATGGAAATCGATGGCCGTCCCTGCGACCGGCCCGATGCGATCGGCCGGATTATCTCGCGCCGGCGCGCCGGCGATGTAGTCACCGCGAAGATTTTCCGTGACCGGCGTGAGCAGACGATCAAAATCACGCTCGGAAAGGCCCGCGAAGAGGCGTTGTAGGCGCGGCGGATATCCGGAATGTTATTCTGGTGTAGTTATGGCAATCCCCAACGTCAAGCGCTATCGCATCTCCAGCCCTGACGGCACCCTATCGGCCTCGCTGATGGCTGTGCTGCCCAAGGACGCCGATGTCAATGCGTACTTGGCCGACGCCTCCAAAAGGTTTGATTGGAAAACGTTTGGTGAGCAGCAAGCGCGGCAGTTCAAAGTCCGCGTCGGTCAGCAGAAGCAGAAGAAAGCGAAGTAATCTTCTACCGGATTCGGGCTCTGATATTTTTCAGGGCCCGGATAGCAGCTTGCCCTACGTCCGGATCCTCGCCACGCGTCAGGCGTTCGATGGCGGTTTCGCTGTCCTGATCGCCGGATGCGGCAAGTACTCCCACCAACCCAATCTTCTCGTTGTCCCGCGCACCGGGAAGGGCGAATTCGAGTGCCGTTCTTACCTTTTTCACCCGCGCCAGTTCAATCAGATAAGCCTCTGCAACGCCTCTCCAGGACTTCGAATTCAAGGTGTCGACGAGATAGCTTAAGGGAGTACCTTCGCCGAGATCCTGCCGGCCCCCTAGAACTAATCCGAATGCCGCGGCCAGGCGGGGTGGCATCTTCCCGTCTCCGGCCAACGCGGTTTCGAGGCGTGGCTGATCCGACGCGCCTTTGAGCCGTCCCAGCCCCTCGAGCGCTGCCGCGCGCAGATTCTCATCTTTGTTCTCTACAGCTATAAGAAATGTGTCCCGGCTCGACGGCTGCGCAAACGCGGCCAGGGAGAATAGCGCAGCCCGTTTTACGCGATCATTGCTTGCCCGCTGATAGGCGGTCTCAATATCAGGGGCGGCTTCTTTGCTTTGCACCAGTCCGGCAACTTCGAGCGCTGTAGC
>CAYTVP010000540.1:0-2070 GCA_964441675.1 uncultured Solibacteraceae bacterium
ATCAGTTCGTGCCGCTCCCGAACGCGAACGATCCGGGGATCAACTATCGTGGCCCCGCGCTATCCGCGCCTATAGAACAGGATCAGTATGTCGCTCGGGTCGACCATACATTCGGTGCGCGGGATACGTTGTACGGCAGCTACATCTACAACATCCAGGCCGACGACACTGTACCGACGTTCAGCTTCGACACGCGCGGAAATCGCGGTCGTGCGCAGAACGCGAGCCTGACGGAGATCCACATATTCTCGGGTAGTGTTGTCAATGAGGCTCGGCTGGGTTGGCATCGCTTCTTCGAGCATGAATTCTTCGGGACGACGGATAATCCGGACCTGGACATCGCCAACATCATCGGCATCCAAGGTGTGTCTAAGGACCCTCGAAATTATGGCGCTCCCACTTTCACGGCCGGCTATGTTCTGCCTTCCGTGCGGGGCATCGGTCCGCGCGACCGTCTCAACCAGTTGTGGCAGTTCTCCGACAATTTGACCGCCCGTATTGGCCCCCATTCGCTGAAGGCCGGCATGGTGATCGCTCGCCGGAACTGGACCTTCGACGAAGCCGTGAACCCGCGAGGTAGCTTCACCTTCGACGGAACAGTGACCGCGGGTGGGACCACGGCGAGTCGCGATAACCAGTTCGCGGATTTCCTACTCGGCCTGGCGACGAATGCTCAGGTCAGCATTGAGCCTTTTGCCACTCGTATGAATAACTGGTGGCAGGGTTACTATTTCCAGGACGATTGGAAAGTAACACCCAACCTGACCGTCAATTTTGGGCTGCGCTACGAGTATTTCTCTCCTCCCGTACAGCGGGGCAAAGCTACTAACTTCGACCTGAATGGCTTTGTGCCGGTGCGGCAAACTTATCATGGGTTCCCGGACATTCCCGATACGCCGGATCGCCCAGCGAGCCTGGTTTACCCGGATCGTAATGACTTCGGTCCGCGCGTCGGCTTCGCTTGGGCGGCGCCTGGAGCCGCACAATTGGTGGTTCGTGGCGGCTATGGCATTTACTACACGCCCGAAATCACCAACTCCTGGACGACGCTTACGCTGAACCCGCCGATCGTTCAGACATTTGCCTTCACTGGAAACACGAGCAATCCGATTCCTGTGGAAACGGCATTCGGAACCGCTGGCGAAGCGCGTTTCGGACTGTTCGGATCGGGAGCGCTCGATCCGAACCTGCGCACCAGCTATACGCAGCAATGGAATCTTACCGTGCAGAAGAAGCTTCCCGCGAATGTGTACTTCGACCTTGGCTATGTGGGGTCGAAAGGAACACGGCTTACCGGAACGTTCGACGGCAACAGACCGATCCAAATCCTGACGCCGGGGCCGGGAGTGCCATCCGTATCCGCTCGCCGCCCCTTTCAGGGATTTGACGCGATCAATACGACGAAGTCGCTCGGCAATTCCACCTACCATTCGATGCAGGCGAAAGTGGAGCGCCGTTCCGCTCGCGGCCTCACCGTGCTCGGATCCTATACGTGGTCGCACAGCATCAGCAACATCGATATCAGCAGCGTAGGCGGCGGCTCATTTCTCGCAGCGATTCAGGATTACATGGACCTGCACAGTAGCAAGTCGGACTCCGTGTTCGATATTCGCCACCGCTTTTCCGCGGCCGCGATCTACGACGTTCCGCTCTTCCGCGATTCCACGAACGCCTTCGTACGGACACTGCTTGGGGGATGGCAGCTCAGCACAATCATCACTCTGCAAACCGGCTTCGCCGCGGCACTCACTGGAGTGGTGGATACCACTGGTACGGGCGTTGTTTCCCGGCCCGATTCCGTTACCGGACAGAATCCGATGCTGGACCGCGGCGCAAGGACACAGGCTCGTTGGTTCAATACCGAGGCATTCGCGCTTCCTCAGGCCGGGCGTTTCGGAACGTCGCCGCGGCATCAAATCCACCTACCCGGGTTAAACCAAGTCGACGCTGGAGCGACTAAGAACTTTCGGTTCTACGAAACCCACCAGCTCCAGTTTCGTGCCGAGTTCTTCAACGCGTTCAACCACGTCAATCTGGGCGCGCCGGGCCTGAATATCCGCGATCCCAACA
>CAYTVP010000540.1:2080-2516 GCA_964441675.1 uncultured Solibacteraceae bacterium
ACAATTTTGGACGAGTGACAAGCACGGCACAGGGAGCGGGCGGAATGCCAGGCGACGCTCGAATCATCCAATTCGCTCTCAAGTACAGTTTTTAGTGTTGAGCGCAAAAGCGGTGGTGGATGGTCGCAAAGGAAGCAATCCGTGGCAGCTGGCCCATCGACATTCATCTCGCGGACGTCGTGTCGGCGTTCATCCGTACAAAGAAAATCCTCCCGCTCCGTATCGGATCTCACTTCGCGCACTTCTCGGACGGGACCTAAGCAACGCAATCGCTGCGGGAAGATGCCTCTCCGTGCGGCGGCCTAACTCGATATACCGTTCGACTGTGGGGTTGAATCTTCGTCCGTTGTGGGAGGCGCGGATACTTTGGAGCGTTTAATTTCGTCGGACACCGTTTCGGCGGTTTTCCGGACCAGAGACGCGAGACTTGGCAGGC
>CAYTVP010000541.1:0-2513 GCA_964441675.1 uncultured Solibacteraceae bacterium
TACCTGGCAGCATCGCTTGCCTATCTTGCCTCGCAGCAGCGGGACGCTGTCGGCCTGCTCGTGTTTGATGAGGATGTGATCCACTACACGCATGCTTCGACCCGGCAAGGCCAGCTGATGCGTGTGCTGCACGCCATTAATAAAGCCGAGCCGCAGGGAAAGACGAACTTTGTCAAGCCGTTTCATCATGTCCAGGAGTATCTGAAGCGCCGCGGGCTATATGTCGTCATTTCTGATTTTTATGGCGATCCGGAAAGTACCCTGAAGTCCATTGCACCGTTACGAGGCCGCGGCAGCGAGGTGGTTCTGTTTCACATTTTCGATCCCGAGGAAATGGAGCCGCGTTTTGCAGGACCAGTCATCCTGATCGACATGGAAACCGGCGAGGAAATGGAAGTCACGCCGGAGTATGCGCGCGATGAGTATCCGGCGAAACGGGATGCGCACATCGAAGCCTTGCGCAAGGGGGCGCAGGCATGGGGCATGGACTATACGTTTCTGGTGACGGACCAGCCGCTTGACGCCGCCCTGCGCGAATATCTCGGCGTCCGCCAGGGGAGGAAGTAGATGGGTGTCCTGGCTCCCTGGTTCCTGGGTGGGCTGTTGGCGGTGGGCTTGCCGATCTGGCTGCACCTGCTGCAGCAGCATCGCGTCGATCCGCATAAGTTTCCATCGCTGCAATTCTTCGAACGGCGCACGGAAAGCTCCGTTCGCCAGCGCCGGTTAAAGTACAAGTTCCTGATGGCGCTGCGCCTGCTGATGCTGATTCTGCTGGCGTTTTTGTTTGCGCAGCCATTTATCCGCAAAAATGTCGCGGGCGCGCTTCAGAACCGCCACACGGTACTGATCGTCGACAATTCTTTCTCCATGCGCGCGGGCAACAAGCTGGAGCAAGCGCGCAACGCGGCGCTCAACATGGTGAACCAGTTGAATCCGGGGATATCCGCGCAGATCGTTACGCTCGGCGGCGGCGCGCATTTATTGACCCAGTCATCGACTGACAAGGCCGAGCTTGCCAGCGCCGTAGCATCCATAAAACCAAGCGATTCGCGCAGCTCCTTCGCCGAGGTTCCGCGCATTCTGGGAGTAATCTCGGAAAGCCGCCGGCTTCCGATCGAATTGCATGTCTTCAGCGACTTTCAGAAGACTTCCATGCCGTCGTCCTTCCAGGAACTGGCGTTGCCTTCGGGTACGACTTTTACGGCTCACCCAGTGGGGTCATCGGAGCCGAACTTCGCCGTGGAGAGTGTCAATGCCCCAACGGTGGTGAGCGATCCGAAGGCGGTCCGTCTGACCGCGACCGTGGCTGCCAATGGCACAACGGAAGAATCGAGGCGTACGGTACAACTGGTTTCAAACGGCAAAGTATTGCAATCGAAGACCGTTGCCATTCCTGCCGGGGGCCGCGGTACCGTGGAGTTTATCGGTTTTGACGCCTCCTACGGGTGGAATCGGGGCGAAATTCGGGTGGATGGCGGCGATGCCCTTCCGGCAGATAACGTGATGCGGTTTGCGGTGGAACGCTCGGACCCGCGCAAGGTATTGTTTGTTCACGATCCGGCACGCGGCCGCGGCGCGTTATATTTCGGCGCGGCGCTCGAATCCGCCGCCGGGGCGCTATTTTCGTTGGAGCTGGCATCGCCGGAGCAGGCGGCCAATCTGGATCCCTCCCGGTATGCCCTTGTTGTTCTCAGCGATATCGGTCAGATTCCAGCGGCTTTCGAGACGAAATTAAAGAATTACATTGCATCGGGTGGCGGCCTTTGGATTGTCGCCGGCGCGACGACGGCAACACGCGGCGCCGTTCCTTTCACGGGTGCCAAGATAACGCGCACGAGATTCGCCGCCGGGTCAGCCGAGCGGTTCTTTTCACCCTCCGGCCTGGACATTTCTCATCCCTCCGTGGCCAATGCCAATCGATGGGAAGGCGTACGGATCTACCAGGCATTGGCAATCGAACCCGGCTCAGCGCGTGTCGTCGTGCGATTAAACGACGGAACTCCGCTGCTGTTCGATGAACGCCGGGGCGAGGGACGCGTCGTGACGTTCGCTTCGGGATTTGAGAACATTTCGAACGATTTCCCGCTGCATGCCAGCTTTGTGCCTTTCGTCGAACAGACCGCGAGATATCTTGCCCAGGTTGAGCTGCGTCCCTCCGCTCTGCCGGTCGACGCCTTTCTGGAGCTGCGCATGGGCGGAGCCGAGGGTGCCGCCGCTGTTGAAGTCGTGGATCCGCACGGACAGCGGCTTCTGAACTTAAAGGATGCCGCGACAACTCAGGCGCTGCGAGTGGAGGAAGAGGGCTTTTACGAGATCGGCCGCCAGAATAACCGGCGGGAGTTAGTGGCCGTCAACGCGGATCGCGCCGAGTCGGACCTGGCGCCGATTCCTGAGGAATCCCTGAAACTGTGGCAGGGAACGGGCGTGGAGCAAAATGCCCCCGGCGCAGCGGTCGAAAGTGAGCAACGCCGTCCGGTGAGCCTCTGGTGGTGGTTCGCCCTGGCGGTACTGAT
>CAYTVP010000542.1:0-2502 GCA_964441675.1 uncultured Solibacteraceae bacterium
GATGGGCTGAAGCAGGACGAGATGCGCCGCATTCCCAAGCTGGAGCACGTCCTGGGAGTGATTCTGGCCCAGAAGAACGATCTTCCCGGCGCGGCCGAGCATATGCGGGCGTATCTCAAATTCGCGCCTCAGGCAGCAGACGTAGAGACCGTGCGAACACAACTGGCCCAGGTCGAGAAGTTATTGGAGAATGCTCCGGCGGCAACGCCTGCTCCTCCGCAGGAGAAATAGCGTACGTGCATGACCGCTGGTTGGCGCGCGCGATAGTGATCGCCACGACCAACGTTCAAGGGGGCGGCGGCCCGTTCGGAGCCGTTATCGTTCATGCGGAAACCATCGTCGCCGAGGGCGTCAATCTGGTTACCGCCACCAACGATCCGACCGCGCATGCCGAGGTAACGGCGATTCGTGCCGCTTGCTCAGGCCGGGGCATCGATCTGAGCGACTGCACGATTTATGCCAGCTGCGAACCGTGCCCGATGTGTCTTGGCGCGATCTATTGGGCGCGTATTAGCGCCGTGGTTTATGCCGCGACGCGACATGACGCAGCGGCAGCAGGATTCAGCGACGAGATGATCTATCGCGCCCTTTCGCCGAGCACCGGCCACCCGCCGATACCGCTGCATCGTATCGATCATGCCGCGGCGCTCGAACCTTTCCGCGCCTGGACGAGGAAGCCGGATAAGATTTCTTATTGAAGCCAACCCGTCAACCAGTCCATGTTCTCTATGGCGGAGCGCATTTATTTCGCGCCACAACGGCGCGTGCAGGTGAGATCGCACTCCGTGCGGGGCGATAAATGCGGACTCTGTGCGTCAGCTCACCGGCGCCGACCCGGAGAATTTCGGCCTTCCCGGGTAAAACAATTTCGAAACAACATGTTTTAGGGTATTTTGAGCACCTGAACTGTTAAAAACCCTGATTTTTCGGGCTTTTTAGGCGGTTTTCTCTTTACAACCCCTGGTGGCGCCTGTATTATGAATCACGAAAACAAGCTTTCGCGGCGTTTTTGAGCGCATCGCGAAAGCGTCGGGAGAATCAACCAAAAGGAGCAATATGGCCGACAGAATGACTCAATCCCAACTGGTGACGGCGGTGGCCGAGTCCTGCGAAGTGACCAAGGCGCAGGCGAAGGGCTTCCTCAACCAGCTGGCGGAAATAGCGACAAAAGAAACGAAGAAAAACGGCGAGTTTGTTATTCCCGGAATCGGGAAGCTGGTTCGCCGGGAAACCAAGGCGCGGATGGGACGGAACCCCGCGACAGGCGCCGCCATCAAGATTCCGGCCAAGAAGGTCGTGAAGTTCCGCGTCGCGAAGGCGATGAAAGACGCCATCGTGCCGCCGAAGCGGAAGTAAACCGCAGAGAGTTTAGTACTCCAAAATGAAAACCCCGCGCCGTTATGCGCGGGGTTTTTTAGTCTTTAAAATCCAGGATGTGCGCAGCCTCTTAGTACCGCGGGCGGCGCCGGAAGCCTTATGCCTGCTTCTTTTCCTCGTCCGGTTTGTCCTCGGTCTGCTTCATCGCAGTCTTGAAATTCTTGATCCCTTCGCCCATTCCCTTTGCCAGCTCGGGAATCTTCTTCGCTCCGAACAGCAAGACCACAATCAAGGCGATGAGCAGAATTTCCTGCGTTCCCAGACCTATTACCGCCAAGGGCGCGGCATCTGTCATCGGTGCAAGCAGTTGCATACTGCCTCCTTCACATATCTATTCTCCAAATTAGCAGACTGCGGTGCAACAATACGAAAGGTGGCAGGGCGACGCCGCAAGCCTCGGAAGCTCGAAGCCGGTAAAGAGGTACGAGCGATTGCTCGCGAGCGTGTCGGAACCGTCCCGCCATCGAAGGTGATACTGTCAAAACGCAAGAAATCGCCCAAATACAAGGAAGAGCTCGAAGAGGATTTGGAATGAGATTTTTGATTGCCTTGGTAGCCGCCGCTATGACGCTGCCCGGCGAAGTACGGCTGCTGAAAAACTTCACCTTGATCGATGGAACGGACCGCGAACCTCGGGCAGGCGTCTCTATGCTGATTACCGATGGACGCATCACAGCCATCGGTAAAGGTCTACGGGCTCCCAAGGGAGCGGAGGTGCTGGATCTCACCGGCAAGTACGTTATACCCGGAATCATCAATGCACACGGACACCTGGGTAATACGAAGGGATTTGTCCAGGACCCGAAGAACTTCACTCGCGCGAACGCGGAAGCTCAGCTGAAGAATTACGCTTCTTATGGCGTCACGGCACTGGCATCGATGGGGACCGATCAATCTCCGGTTTGGGATCTCCGCAAAGAACAGCGCGCAGGCCGCCCTTCGATGACTCGAATCTATACGGCGGGCCGCGGTTTCACGGGCAAGAACGGGTACCCCACGTCCGCTCAGGGAATGAAGGGCGTGCCCTATGAAATCGAAACCGTGGAACAGGCAAACAAGGCTGTAGACGAGCAAGCCGCCCTCAAGGTCGACATTATCAAGATCTGGATGGACGACCATCTCGGC
>CAYTVP010000543.1:0-2481 GCA_964441675.1 uncultured Solibacteraceae bacterium
TGGGCGGAGACAACAGGGACCTGGCCCTGGCACGTCACGTCGGCGAAGCGCTGTCGGCAAAGAACGTCAAGTTGGACGCGGTGCAATTCCAGGCCCTCTGGCAGCAATGCCGCGTGGCAAAGGAGAAGCTGCTCGACCCGGACTATACGGCGGACGAGCATCCGGTAACCATCTTGGGACGCGGCACCGGCCTCATCGGCGGCACGATCCGCGGCAAGCTCTCTCGCGAGGATGTCCAGCGGCTGCTGATGGAAGGATTTTTTCCGCAGGTCGACCGCGACCAAAAACCTCAGCGCGCCCGCCGAGTGGCATTGGCGGAGCTCGGATTGCCCTACGCGGCGGATGCGGCCATCACGCGGCACCTGGCAGACTTCCTTGCTCGCGCCTCGAATGCCCAGCCGACCCACGTACTGTTCAATGGCGGCGTGCTGCGTGCGCCGGCTGTTCGCGAGCGGATTCTCGCAGTGTTGAATTCCTGGCTGCCACGACCCGCGACGGCCCTTCCCGGGGAAGACCTGATGCACGCGGTCGCACGGGGCGCGGCGTACTATGGCGTATCGCGGACAGGCAAAGGCGTGCGGATCCGCGGCGGGATTTCGAAGTCATACTATGTTGGCGTTGAAACATCGCTGCCGGCCGTACCCGGCATGCCCGCGCCGCTCAAAGCTTTGAACGTGGCGCCGTTCGGTATGGAGGAAGGCACCTCGCACGAGTTTCCGGCACAGCAGTTCGGCCTTTATGTAGGCGAGCCGGCCGAGTTCCGCTTCTTCTCCTCGTCCCGTCACGATTCGCCCGGCGCGATGCTCGACGAGATCCCGCCGGATCTCGAAGAAATGCCTCCGATGGAGGTGACGCTTACCGGACCGGCAGGCGTCGTTCCGGTGACCCTCGAAACCCGGGTTACCGAAACCGGCGTCCTGGAGCTCTATTGCGTCGGACGCGACGGCCAGCGCTGGAAGCTCGAATTTAACGTGCGCGAGAAGGTGGCTTCGTGAATATCGGCATCGACTTAGGTACAACGAATTCCGCGCTCAGCTACATCGACCCGGTCGAGGCCGCGGACGCTGATTTTCCGCCTATCCACGTTCTTGAGATTCCGCAGACGATTGCTCCGGGGCAGGTGGAGGCGCGCCGCACGCTGCCCTCGTTTCTCTATCTCGACAACAACGACATCCATGCCGGAGTCTATGCGAGAGAGCAGGGCGCGCTGGCACCGACGCGGTCGATCTATGCTGCCAAATCCTGGTTGTCGAACGCCGAAGTAGACCGCACGGCGAAAATCCTGCCGTGGGATGCGCAGGAAGCCGGGCGCGTTCTTTCGCCCGTTGAGGTTTCATCCCGGTATTTGTCGCATCTTGCAACCGCCTGGCGCGACGCCAAGGGGACCCCGCTGAACGAGCAGGACCTGGTGCTGACCGTTCCGGCATCGTTCGACGAAGAAGCGCGCGAGCTGACCGTAATGGCCGCCCGCGACGTGGGGCTCGACCGGCTGACGCTGATCGAGGAGCCGGCGGCGGCTTTTTATTCCTGGATCGCCAATCATCTTTCTCAGTCGCAGAAATCTCTCTTCGACGGAATGATGGTGCTGGTGTGCGATGTCGGCGGTGGTACAAGCGACTTCACCCTGATTCGCGTGAACCGCGAGGGGGATCGCGTGGAATTTACGCGCACCGCCGTCGGCAAACACCTTCTTCTGGGCGGTGACAATCTGGATTTGACGCTAGCCTGGCTGGCCGAATCCAAACTAAACACGCAGCTATCGCTCCGCCAGCGTAGCGCGCTGCGGCGCCAATGCGCGGCGGCGAAGGAACGTTTGCTGGCCGACGCGAAGCTCCCGTCCGTCGAGATTACGGTTCTCGGAGGAGGCTCTTCGCTAATCGGCGGATCGATGAAAACGGAGATCCTGCGGGAGGAAGCGCTGGAGTTGGCACTGGAGGGTTTCTTACCCAGGTGCGCACTTCAGGACAGACCGAGGGAAGAAAAACGCAGCGTATTTCGCGAGCTTGGGCTGCCTTATGTATCCGATCCTGCGATCACGCGGCACCTGGCGGCGTTTCTCGATTCGGCCGGGACCCCGCCGGATGCCATTCTCTTTAACGGTGGATTTTTTATCCCGGCGATTTTGCGCGAACGCGCTACGGAAGTCGTCGAAAGCTGGTACGGCAGAAAGCCGCTGATCTTCGAGAACCAGGATCTGGATCTCGCGGTGTCGGTTGGCGCGGCTTATTACTCACATGTCCGGTCGACCGGAGCCGGCGTGATCGTGCGCGGAGGCTTGCCGCGCACCTACTACATCGGCCTGGACAAGGATCGGGCCGTTTGCCTGGTCCCGCGGGGATCGGAAGAAGGCCAGGAATTGACTCTCGACCGCGAAGGCTTGCAGTTAATCGCGAACAAGCCGGTATCGTTCCGCCTGTACTCGTCTCTTGCGAGAGCGGAGGATCCGGTCGGCGTGGTGGTCGATATCGCGCCGGAATTTCA
>CAYTVP010000544.1:0-2480 GCA_964441675.1 uncultured Solibacteraceae bacterium
CTCCCAGCGCGCTCGGCCCCCGTCACAGCCAATTGACGCACGGCACGCTCACTGCCCGTGGTCCCTTGCCCAACAGCGCGCAGCCGAGCACGGTTTACGCGTTTCTGTTCCGGCCCCTACACCTACGCCTCAAGGCGTTCAGCAACGCGCATTCGGATTTCCATTATCATGTAACGATTTTCGACGGCCAACCCGGCGAGACCGGAACCGAGACGATCGCCATCAAGACCGTGCGGGGAACACATCAGAACGGCTCCTCAGTTGTGTTCGATTGGACCCCCCTTACCACGGGACCGCATCATCTCTATGCGGTGATGCAAGACACCGACGGCGTCAAGTCTCTAGGTGAATTGGTTGTCAACGTAGGCCGGGCGCCCGGCAACCTTAATGGTGACGGCCGCGTAGATCGTCACGACCTTAACATACTGGAACGGGACCTCGGCCAAGACGTCGCGGAAAGCGCCTGCGGCGCTGAATGCGATTTCGATGGCGACGGCAAGATTACGGAGAAGGACGAAGTGCTACTAGGCCAGCTCTGTGATTCCCGGCAATGCGCATTTGACCAACCGGAATATGTCGACGGTAGGCCGACGCCACAGGAACCGGACATGCGGGCAGTCCGAAGCGCGGAACACGCGGCTACCACCGCGTGGCTGGCCGCTCACCCTAAAGACATAAACCTCGTGGAAGCCGTCAGGGCAAGGTTCAGCGGCCCCGAGGCCTACCAAGCGGAGCTGAAGCACAAAGAGGGAATGCGCAACATCCGTTACTACTACAAGGGAAAGCCTGTCACCTCGGGACCTCTTGCGCCTCGGCCCTAGCTCAGACAATCGCGAGCCGTTCGCTAAATGCGTGCGGCTCGCGACGCGCGATATTCAGCACGATCTCAAGTACGGATAGCGCGAGAGCCAGCAAATGGTTGCACATTAAGACATTTCACATAGGAGCAAATTTCATGTCTCGTTACATTGCTTACGCAGCGTTTTTCTTGACTTCTCTTTCTGTTCAGGGAACCGAGTTGCTCGTCAACGGAGGCTTCGAGACCGGCGACTTCACGGGCTGGCTCGCAACGGCTCGGCTCACCTCAGGCGGTGAACTGCTTGTATTCGACGGGACTACATCTCCCCTCAATGGCGTCTATTCCCTGACGGGTCCGCGAGAGGGTGACTGGTTTGCTCTTATCGACCAAGGAATCGGACCTGGTTCCTATGCTCTTACACAAACGTTCACTGTGCCTGTGTCCGCAACAAAAGTCACCCTCCGTTTTTCATTCTTTGCCCAAAATGGCCATTTCGAAACGATCATCGGTCCTGGTTTAGATCACACCGGGGCGCCGAATCAGCACGCAGCTATCGATTTGATCGCCGGTGATGCCGGCCCATTCACCGATGTGGTGCTCCGCAACTTCTATAAGGGAGCAGATACGGTTGACGGTGAAGCAGCGACATACACCGACTATGTGTTCGATATCACGAGTAATGTGGTTCCTGGCGGAACTTACCAGATTCGAGCTGGTCAGGCGGACAATCAGTTCTTTTTCCAGTCTGGATTCGATAATGTCAGCGTCGGTGCCCAAGTGGTCCCGGAACCCTCGACTGCGATGTTGTTCGGTTTGGCGGTCATCTGCTTCGGCTTGCTGGGACGTAAGCGCTTGCGCCGTCCGAAGTTTCAATGCGGGCATCGCTGGATATTACAACTGTGCTTTATCGCTAGCATTACGGCAGACATTGCGTCGGCCCTTCCGATCAGTTTCGACTTTAAGCTGATGGGGTCATACAAAAGCCAAAGTCTACTATCGCTCAGGGACATCAGCTCATGGAACGGACAACCAATATCAGACACTAATAAGCCAACTGATTTTAATAGGAAGCTGGAAGCAACGACGAACATGTATGTCACCCCATCCTTTAAAAACATTTTGTTCGTGCAGGTGACTGATGTTACGACTACAGAGGGTTGGCCAGCAGCATCGGCATCTGCAAACATCGCCTTGACGGGAATTGAATTTTGGCTTCCCAGCCTGAATGGCAAGGATCTCGGTATTCCACTGTTCTCATCCGACTACGCCAATCAAGGTCAACGAATTATAGGGCCGAATGGAACAGCCACAACGCCAACAGAAGTGACTGATGGATTCGACTTCTTTCAAGGCCAATCGAACGGTGGTTACGCAATCCATACGCCAAATTACACCGATAACCTTGCATTCGGACTTTGGGTGGGGGAGTGTTCACTTTGACCTTCGATCCGTCCATCAACCTTATCTCGGATGTTGACTTTCACACTGCCGAACTAACCACAATATTCGGCAACCGGAACCAACTACTCGATGCGGAATTTGTAAACGGTATGGTACCCGGCCAGCCGCCGTTCGTTGGCCGGGCGGGGGCGCCGCTGACAGACGATCCAGCGGCAATACCGGAGCCAGCAACCATGCTCAGCATATGTGTGCCGCTATTGGGTTTGATCTGCTATGGCCA
>CAYTVP010000545.1:0-2474 GCA_964441675.1 uncultured Solibacteraceae bacterium
TCGACACCCTCCACCGAGTATCTGAAGATCGGATACGGATCGAGCCGAAACTCGACCAAGTAACGAAATCCCTGCGGATGGATTGCACCGGGATAGGCATTCGCCGAAAGGGGAAACCGTTCGCCATTTACGAGGAGCGTTTCTTCCAGCTTGGATAGCAGCACGCGCCGACCAACAGGCGGCTTGGTGGCGGCCACCAGCAAGCCGTGATAGCGACGGGTATTCAGTCCGGCGATCGTCGACGAAGCGAACCCGCCAATACTGTTTGTTTCCAGCCATTCGCGCTCAGTTGCCTCGGCCGGGTCTCCGCAGATATCCGGACCAAATCGCAGTACTTTCCGTTCGTCCTTCCGCACTCGCACGACTATACCGCCCATATTTCTCGAACGTCTTCGTTAGACTGGCGAGGTGCGAACCTTTGTCCTTGTTGCAATCAGCATTACCGCTGCCGCGGCTGATCTGGCGCGCCCCGAGTATCCGCAGCCGCAGTTCGAGCGCGCGGACTGGCAGAGCCTGAATGGACCATGGGAGTTCGGCTACGACGGCAAGAGCTACAGCCACAAAATCAATGTGCCGTTCGCAGTGGAAACCGAACTCTCGGGCATCGGAGACACGGCGTTTCACCCGGAGGTCTGGTATCGCCGGACAATTGAAATTCCGGCCGCGTGGAAGGGGAAACGCGTTCTATTGAAGTTCGGCGCAGTCGATTATGTGGCCACGGTCTGGATCAATGGGACACAAGTAGCGCAGCACACCGGCGGCAGTACGCCCTTCGCCGCCGACCTCACCCCCCATCTAAAACCCGCAGCGAATACCGTCGTCGTCCGGGCTGAAGATTCGCCCACAGATCGTTATCAGCCCCGCGGCAAGCAGTACTGGGAGCCGAAGTCGCGCGGCATTTTCTATACACGCACTACTGGGATCTGGCAGCCGGTTTGGCTTGAAGCCACCGGAGAAAGCTATCTCGAAAAAGCGCGGATCACCGCGGGTATGGACGGGACAGCGAAGTTCGAGTACCGTATTGCGCGGCCGCAGGAAGGCATCACCGTCGTAACTACTGTGAGCGACGCCGGGAAGAAGCTGGGTACGACCGAAGTGACGGCGTCCGGTCCGCGAGCGGTGGCCTCCTGGGCCGTCGCGCAGCCGAAGCTTTGGACGTTGGCCACGCCCAGTCTTTACGATGTTGAGTTCGAGGTAAGGAAAAACGGGCAAACACTGGACAAGGTCCGAAGCTACTTCGGATTCCGCACGGTGGCTATCGAGAATGGAAAGTTTACGCTGAACGGCCGGCCGGTTTATTTGAAGATGGTGCTCGATCAGGGCTATTGGCCGAAGTCCACGATCACACCACCTTCTGACGACGCCATGAAGTTCGACATCAAAGCGATGCAGGACATGGGCTTCAACGGCGCGAGAAAACACCAGAAGCTGGAAGACCCCCGCTTTCTTTACTGGGCCGATAAGATGGGCTTCCTCGTATCGAGCGAGGCGGCAAACGCGTACTTTTTCGACGATGTTTATGTCGCGCGTTTTACCGCCGAATGGATAGAATCCGTGGACCGCGATTACTCGCACCCGTCCGTTGTCATGTGGATTCCCATTAACGAAAGTTGGGGTGTTCCCGACCTTTACGACCCGCGGCAGGCGGAACATTTAAAGGCGATGTACCGGCTAACCAGGTCGCTCGATCAAACCCGGCCGGTAATCGACAACGACGGATGGGAGCACACCGACCTGACGGACCTCTTCGGTATCCATGATTACGCCAAAACCGGCGACATTCTTGTCTCAAAGTACAAAGGCATCGGTGGAAAACAAGGCTCGCACATTCCTCGAAACGGCCGCGAAGCAATGGCGCCCGGCTTTACTTACAACGGCGCGCCGCTCTTTCTCTCGGAGTTTGGCGGTATCAGCTACATTGCGCCCGGATCGAACGTCCCGCCGGACTCCTGGGGATACGCCGGGGTCGAACCAAATCAAGACGCGGCGTTTGCCCGGCTGAAGAGTCTATGGGAAGGCCTGGCGCAGCTGCCGAACATCATCGGACTCTGCTATACGCAGCTGACCGACGTAGAACAGGAGATCAATGGGCTTCTGACCTACGATCGGAAGCCCAAGTTTGATGCCTCAAAGATAAAGGCCCTGAACGACAGCCTAAGATGAGTTACTTTTCGATTCTCATGCCGTAGAAGCTGCGGTAGACGAAGAACAGCGCAATCGCCAGGAACACCACACCCAAACTGGTGGCCAGCGCCGCGCCCTCGCCGGCCGACAGCGAAACAGCCAGCTCCACGGCTAACAGGCCGAATAGTGTCGTGAACTTGATGATCGGGTTCAGCGCAACCGACGACGTGTCTTTGTAAGGATCGCCGACCGTGTCGCCAACAACCGTGGCCGCATGAAGATCCGTTCCCTTCTGCTTCAACTCGGTTTCCACGATCTTCTTTGCGTTATCCCAGGCGCCGCCGGCGTTG
>CAYTVP010000546.1:0-2470 GCA_964441675.1 uncultured Solibacteraceae bacterium
ACTGTGCCGGGGGAAGCTCTCTACCGGCACAGTGGGAGTGACACCAGTTGAACTCTGGTCGTCCTGCCGGAAGTAATGCACAAAAACGGATGCACCCTGGGCAGCAAACGCTCTTGCTGCCGCGGCACCGATCCCGTTGGGGTTGTTCGCGCCCGTTACGCAAACGATCTTATTCTTAAGGCCCGTATCAACCATACTTTCAGTCTGCAACGATGGGATGCTAGAAACGTGGCTGCAGCAGTATGCGCCGACCGCCGTCTTCTGGATGAGGCCCGCCAGATTGTCCTCGAGCACGGCTGGAACGCAACGTCCTACCAGATACTCAACCCCGGAATTTCGCTGTGGTTCAGTGTGGATCGCCGCGCCGTAGTTGGCTACACCCGCAAAGGGGATGTTTTGCTGGTGGCCGGCGCACCGGTGTGCGATCCCGCGGCGCTAAAGCGCGTTTGCGATGAATTTGAATCATTTGCGGGACGGTTCAGCTGCCGCGTTTGCTATGTCTGCGCGGAAGAGCGGCTGCGGGCGCACTTTGCGGCATCGTCGCGGCACACAGCTGTCGCTTTGGGGGCGCAGCCGGCCTGGGACCCCGCTACATGGCCCCAAATCACCGGGCAACACGGATCGCTTCGCGCGCAACTGCATCGCGCGCGCAATAAGGGAGTTGTTGTCGAGACAATCGGCAGCCGGGAGGCGGCCGCCTGCCCTGGGATGCGCAGCGTGTTGATTGAGTGGCTTGAGGGGCGGCGGCTTCCGCCGCTGCATTTCCTCGTTGAACCGAACGTGCTCGAAGGCGTATTGACGGATCGGGTGGTTATGGCGGCGCGGCGGCAGGACTCGGTGGTGGCATTCCTGGTGGCATCGCCGGTTCGGGCCCGAAAGGGATATCTCGTCGAGCTGCTGGCACGATCGCACGACGCCCCCAACGGAACCAGCGAATTGCTGATCGACGCGGCCATGCGGCATTTTGCGGATCAGAGCTGCGGTTACGTCACCCTTGGCCTTGTCGCTCTCGCGCATGCGGCAGAAGGGGAAATTGGCGCCAACCCGCGATGGTTGCGGGCCTTGATGCATTTTGCGCGTGCTCATGCCAACCGGTTTTACAACTTTCGCGGATTAGAACATTTCCGCGTCAAGATGCTTCCGAATCGCTGGGATACGATCTACGCTATCTCCGATGAGCAGAGCTTCTCGGCCCAAACGCTGTATGCCATTGGCGCCGCGTTTTCCGGCATGCCGCCACCCGCGGCGATCGCTCTCGGAATTTCAAAAGCCGCCGTGGACGAAGTCCGAACCGCGTGTCGATTTCTCATGCGCCGGTGAGCGATACCCGCCGTTTTCCTGTGCTTTTTCCTGCTGTGAATTAACGATCGAGTGTTAAGCGGACTTCTCGTTTGATCCGTTCCCGCCGCGCTGGTCCGCAATCCGTCAATGCTGCATCGGTGCAATCGCGCCGGATGGCGTTGACGCGGTTGTTGAGGATACCGGACAGGATTTTTCCGTCGGTCATACTCACCTCGATGGTTACATCGAATGTCTCCTGACCGGCGGAGGCATTGTACATAGCGCCCTCATGCACGACGTTAACCCAGTTGTTGGGAGTATCGGAAGCAGGCTGCAACATCCACGCCGCAGGTAGTTTCACCTGCGGCTCCTTGGGCGGAATGTGGCGAACGACAAGCGTCGCGATCTTGCGAGCATTATCCACAGAACGAAGGGTCATGCTGAAATCGATAGAATCCTCGCCAAGGACGACGCGGTTTCCATCTGCCCAGGAGTGCGGGCGCCCGTACGGATAATAAGCGGTATCTCCCGGAGCCTTCAGGCTCCCCAGTCGTTTTGCCAGCCATAGATCGGCATAAAAAATGACCAGGTCACGCACCGGCTGAACCAGGATTGGATGGATCGCGGTAAAGTCGGGCATCGCGGGCACTTTCTTCGGATCGAGCGACAACGTCTGACGAAATTCCAGGCTTTTGGGTCCCAGCGGAAACGGAACGCCTTCGGATAGCAAGTTCGACCAGGCAAAGCTTTCGACGAAAATCCCCTGGTCATCTTTCTGGACCACTCCAGTCGCTTGAACGTCGTAGCTCCAATTCTGGTTATTGCCGACCATCCGGTAGGATAGCCGCTCGCCGTCGTCGTAGCGGCGGTCTGCAAGCGGAGCGTTCTCTACTTGTTGCCCAAGGAGGCAAAGGATCATCGCGGCGAGAAGCATCGGCCAAGCGGTCACTCTTTGTAAGAATATCCACTCTGTGTCGCAGCCACAAAAGAAACCGGCAATTTCGTATGGAGTGTGTGGATTTCTCGAGAACATAACACGCGTTCTTCCTCCCGATCCGGAAAGTCACTCAAAACCAACCGATGGTGAGCAAATTGCACTTAGCCGTCCAAGGAGGAACCAACCTTCTATTCAAGGAAAGGAGATGAGATGAATGTCTTATCGTCCGGCGATCGGCGGTAGGCTCCGGAA
>CAYTVP010000547.1:0-2467 GCA_964441675.1 uncultured Solibacteraceae bacterium
TCCGTACTCCCGGAACTCAGCCGTTCGATTTTCTGGTTCTTGGCGATTCCGGTACGGGGTCAGCCGAGCAACGGCAGATCGCCAACCGGATGATGCAACACCGCGCGCAGTTCATCGTCCATACCGGTGATTTGGTCTATCCGACGGGCACATACGAACGCTACGAAACTCTTTATTTTCAGTACTATCAGGAACTGATGAGGAGCACACCGTTCTTTCCCTGCCCGGGCAACCACGATTACTATGAGACAAGCTGCATCCCTTATCGAGCCGTCAACTCGTTTCCGATCGAATCCGTCCAGGAAAGCGATCACGGTCGCTATTATTCCTTCGATTGGGGAAACGCGCACTTCATTTCGCTGGATTCGAACGACGCGCTTTTTGAGGCGGTTTCGGGATCAGGCGCTATGCTCTCATGGATCGAGAACGATCTTCAGGAAACCAGGAAATTCTGGCGGATTGTCATTGTCCACCACCCGGTCTATTCTGTCGGGAAGCACGCCGATGGATGGGAACCAAGACTTCTGCGCGAGTACTTAGCGCCAATCCTGGATAAATACTCCGTTCCTCTGGTGTTAAACGGGCACGAACACAGCTATCAGCGGAGCGCGCCAATCCGTGGAGGCGAGGTCAGTGAAGCAGGAAAGGCAACGGTCTACATCACTAGCGGTGGAGGCGGTGCTCCCCTTCATCCTGTATTTTCCGGCGATTTCATGGAGGTCGCCATACCCATTCATCACTACCTAAGCTGCTCGGTCAACGGTGCGAAGCTCGAGATCAAGGCTCTTTTGCCGGACGGCGCGGAGCTGGATTCCACGGTGATCGCCCCCTTGCCGACCTTGGCTTCCCAACCGGTAATTAACGCAGCGTCTTTCACACCGCAACTGGCCAGCGGAGGATTAATCTCCATTTTCGGTCTGCATCTGTCCCCTGACAATGTCATCCCCCTTAAATACCCCCTACCGAAGAATGCGTCTGGTACCTCCGTGCTTCTTAACGATCGCGCCTTACCCATCCTTATGGCATCCGCGCAGCAGTTAAATGTTCAGCTTCCATTCAACACCGTGGGTGATCTCACCTTGAGAGTCAGAACTCCCAACGGAATAGCCGAGTGCCCTGTTTCCGTTGTCGCCGTAGCGCCCGCGCTATTTAGCGAGGCGATATTTCACGCAGATGGGGTACAAGTTTCAAAAGATTTTCCGGCGCAGGTCGGTGAACTAATTACGCTTTTCCTCACGGGCCTTGGCGACGTTCAAGGGTCGGCAATCGCAGGTGAGGCAGCCGAAGGGCAGCCAGTAGCGGCAAAGGTCCGTCTCCGAGTCGGAGGGCAAACCATTGAGCCGGAATTCGCAGGGCTTACCGACGGTCTGGCCGGAGTCAATCAAGTAATATTTCGTGTTCCGCCTTTACTAACAAAAGATAATCCGTCCCAATCACCAGGCAATCCCGATGATGGAGTATTGATTTCTGTACTCGCGGATGGCATAGAAAGCAACTCCACCATATTTTACGGTTCTTATTGAAGATGAATGGGGAACGCAGGTGACGTACTCCCGTTCACTGTTATAGTCAGCGGCAGTTCTCCCCCGGGCGGTGCGGTTTCGGACAATCGGACATTTAATTGAAACACACCGACTAATCCGGACGTGATACCGCAGAACTCGACAACCGCGGCGTTCTCACCAATTTTTACTTCGACTGTCTCAACCGGAATCGACGGCTGATCGCTGGAGCCAGGTGCTCCATCCTGAAGCGGTGGGCTTACCGGGCCGAGGCCAGTAGCATAGATGACGATCGTCTCTCCCGACGCAGCGGGGTTAGAGGCTGAAACTGCGTCCCAGGAATCGGCATGATGAGCACTAAATACAGCCGGTGCTACTCGACTAATCTCTATCTCCTGAACATTTGACTGTTGGCCATACGAAGACAACGCAACGCTTACAGTGCCCGGCTCCACGTTCCAGGGAACCTGAAAATTTACCTGGAAAGGAGAAACAAAAATTAGCGGTACCTGGGTCTCATTGATAGAGACGGAAACTCCATCCACAAGTGTGGGAAGGGGATGTATTTCAGGACTGTTGATAGTCAATGCCAAGGCTGACCCGTATAAAGTCGCCAACGAGCCCGGGGCGAGAGAAGCGGTGTTCGTCGCCGCACTGACTATGCCACCTTCGGTTACCTGAGGTGGCCCGGCCGGAGGCAGGCTGTTCAATGCGTCGAGAACATATGACGTCCGCAACCCGGGATAGGTCGCCAATCCAAGCCCGGCTTGAAAATCTTCGAAAGTGCAAGGAACAATCCCTTGATCCGTCATACATTGCTTGTGGACGTCGCGTTTTGCGTCTTCAGTGATCAAGGCGTGTTGCCGGCGCATTTCCTCCTCCAGCCATCCGCCTTCCGCGCCCGCTGTAGCCGCAGCCAGAGCGAGCGAATCAACGTAGATCTGGCGAAGACGAGGAACCTGAAA
>CAYTVP010000548.1:0-2443 GCA_964441675.1 uncultured Solibacteraceae bacterium
GCGGAAGACCGTCTCCACTGGCGCGATATGAACATCCTCATCGAAGGCCAGGCCGCGACCGCGCAGCAGGCCGGCTTTGCCCAGAACTGGCTAATGACCACGGGCGAAATGATTACGGGTGACACTTACTTTCCCCGCGCCGAGGTGGCTGGCGATGTCGCGGTGCAAACGATACTCAGCTCGCCCACTTCCGGTGCGGGAGCCGCGGGCACGATGTACTTTTTGGCGCTTCAATGCGCGGAAAAATCGATCTGGATCGCCAACCCGTACTTCATTCCGAGCAGCGCGGCCATCAACATCCTGGCGGACCTTGTCAAACGGGGCGTGGATATCAAACTGATGGTATCCGGCGAGTGCTGCGACAGTTGGTGGGCGCGCCAGAACTCGCTCCGGCTTTACGAGAAGCTATTAAAAGCGGGTGTCGAGATCTATGAGTACGAACCGACGATGCTACACCAGAAGACGATGGTCATTGATGAATCATGGGCCACTGTCGGCACTACGAACTTCGATAATCGCTCATTTGCGCTGAATGAAGAGACGAATATTTGTTTTTACGATCATGACCAGGTACTTCGGATGAAGGAGATCTTTTTGGCGGATTTGAAGCATTGCCAACAAATCCAGCTCGACAGATGGGCTCGCCGGGGTTTATTCCAGAAGACTCAGGAGCGGGCAGCCTCCCTGCTGCAAGATCAGGTGTGACGGACCGTTTTCGTATCGCCACCTACAACATTCACAAGGGGCGCGGTATGGACGGCCGGTCGAGCATTGCGCGGATCGCGCGCGTCATGCGGGAATTCGATGCTGACATCGTGGCGTTGCAGGAAGTCGTCTCGCACGAGCATGTTGATGCCGAGCGGAACCAGGCCAAGTACCTGGCCGACGTGTTCGGATTTGAGTTTGCCATCGGTGAAACGCGACGGCATGAGGGTGGCGCTTATGGCAATGTGACCTTGAGCCGGTGGCCCATTGAAACCTCTCATGCCATCGACGTCAGCGTTCCGGGACGCGAGCCTCGCGGCATCCTCCGCACAGATATCGTGCAGGGGGAGCGGCGGCTGCATGTCTTTAACGTTCACCTTGGCACATCGTTCCAGGAGCGCCGCATACAGGCGGAGAAATTGGCCGGCGAGAAGCCACTGCGGGATCCTGACCTTTGCGGGCCGAGAGTTGTCCTCGGAGACTTCAACGAATGGGTGCATGGACAGATAACACGAGCGCTAAGAGGAGAGTTTCGCGAGCGCGATTCGCACCGGTTTTTCCGGTGGGGCTATCCCGGACTGCTGCCGCTGTTGAGTCTCGATCACTTTTACTGCGATAACCATTTGAATATGATCAAGCTGGTGTTACACCGCAGCAAGCTGTCACTTCTGGCATCGGATCATCTCCCCCTGGTGGTGGACTTGCAATGGGAATGAGGAGGGCCATATGGCGGGACTGCTGACAGAAGGCCGGACGACGCGCCGCGCATTTGTGGCTGCGCTGGCGGGGGCTGCGCAAGCTGCTCCGGCGACACCTCCCAATGTCGTCGTTGTCCTGGCGGATGACCTTGGCTATGGCGATCTCGCGTGCTATTCGCCAGCGGCGAGAACGAAGACGCCGCACTGCGACCGTCTGGCGCGCGAGGGCATGCGGTTTACGGACGCACATTCGCCGTCGAGCGTTTGTACCCCAACACGATACGGTTTGCTGACGGGCCGCTATGCCTGGCGGACGCGGCTGACCAAGGGCGTACTGAATGGAACGTCGCGCAGCCTGATCGAGGCGGATCGCAGTACGCTGGCCTCAATACTGAAGGCGCGGGGCTATCGAACCGGAGTATTTGGCAAATGGCACCTCGGCCTGGGCTCGAATGAACCAGCTGACTATTCGAAAGAGCTGGCACCGGCGCCGCTCGATTTTGGGTTCGATGAATTCTTCGGGATTCCCGCATCGCTGGATATGCCGCCCTACTTGTATGTGGACGGGCGCCAGGCGGTAGCGCAGCCGACTAATAAGATTGGCGATCATGGAGCACCACCGAGGGGAATGTTCTGGCGCGGGGGCCCCATCGCGCCAGGATTCGAGATGGACGAAGTTCTCCCGAAGATCGTCTCTCGTGCCTGTGCGTTTATCCGCAAGAAAGAAAATAAGCCATTTTTCGCATATGTTCCGCTTACGGCGCCGCACACCCCGTGGGTTCCGGCTCCGTCCCGAATCGGTAAATCGAAAGCGGCTCTCTACGGCGATTTCGTCGAGCAGGTGGACGATTCGGTGGGGCAGATTCTGGACGCGATACGGGACGCGGGCGCGGAGAAGAACACGCTGGTGATCGTCACCAGCGACAACGGTGCGCCATGGTCAGCACCGGATGTCGACGCGTCGTTCGGACATACGGCGAATGGAAAACTCCGCGGTCAGAAGGCCGATATCTACGATGCCCAGCCTCGTAGATATCGGC
>CAYTVP010000549.1:0-2423 GCA_964441675.1 uncultured Solibacteraceae bacterium
ACGCGAAGTGATCTGCCAATCGTCCTGAACAAAACCGCCGAAAGTGCGGGCACGGCTGCCGATGAGGGGAGCTTCGGCGCGCGAGCCACTATTGGTCCAGCCTGTCAATAGGGCAGCCAGAGCATCACCCGTCGCCGTCGTGTTGAAAGCGAAGACTCCACCAGCCTGCCCGCTCCAGACATCGTCATTCGATGAGCGGCGAAACTCTCCACCAAATTTCCAGGTATGCTTACCTGCAATCTTCGTAAGATTTGCAGTTACATGGTCGCCTCGGATGGGGGTTTGCAAACGCTCGTGCTCGCCCACCCCGAAGCCGGTTAATCCGGTCAACGTGATCTGCGGAAAGAATCGCTCGTTCGTCCCTAGAATACCGAGTTGGCGCGCCAAACCAAGATCCGATCCGCCGGATCGGTTGATGAACTTACGACGGTCATAGGAGTAGCGGGATTCGAGGATCGTTGTCGGCGAGAAGCTATGCTGCCATGTCGCCGTGGCGCTGTAATAGCTGTTCTCCGACGATGAGTTGTAAGGATCGACGCCGGCAACAGGGTATACCGGAGCATTATTGGTATTGCCATTGCTCACTAGTAAACGCCCATAGATACGATCGCTGTCGGAAAATGTATGGTCAATACGGGTAACGTAAACATTCGTCGGATTTGTGATCGATTGATTCGCGCGAAAGTTATTGTTCCTGCTTCGAGCGCCTGTTACATTCGGTTGCGGATACAGCTTCGCGATTTCCGTGCCCACAGGATCGAGTCTGCTTTCGGGGATGATATTGCCGGCAAATGGTGTGCCAGTCAGAGGATCGCGGACAACCGTTGCCAGCGAGGAGAAGTCGCCGGAGATCTCCGCCGGCGTTGGAACGTTCGCCAGCAGCGTATTCTGGCTGTTGTTGCGAATGCCTTCGTAGTTAAAGAAGAAAAACGTCCGATCACGCCGGATCGGCCCGCCGAGGCTTGCGCCGAACTGGTTGTATCGAAGTGTCGGCTTGCTGGCGGAAAAGAAGTTACGGGCGTCTAAGGCGTCATTGCGGAGAAACTCGTACGCCGACCCATGGAACGAATTGGTACCCGAACGAGTGGTCATCTGGACATAGCCGCCGCCGGTCCGCCCCAGCTCTGCCTTGAAATTTGCCACCTCGACATTGAATTCCTCTAGCGACTCGACAGGCGGATCGAAGTTCAATGTGGCGACACCCAGGAGTATGTTTTGGGCATTGCCGCCATCGATCGTCCACATGGCGTTGTTACCGCGGCCACCGGCAATCGCGAACGACGAACCGCTACCGTTCTGCACGACAAAGCCGTTCAACCGGACAAGCTGCGCCGCGCGCCGCCCAACAAGCGGCATGTTGGCAATCGTGTTGTTTCGGACGACGGAGCCAAGCGATGACGTATCTGTACTCAGAAGCGGCGCATCCGCTTCGACCGTCATTGATTCCGCGACACCTCCTATCTCCAATTGCAGATCGATTCTGGTGGACGCTCCCGTCTCGAGCGATAAGCCGGTCTGTTGATAGCGCTTGAACCCCGGAGCTTCGACGGTTAACTCGAACTGTCCCGGTTTGACCAATGCAAACGTATAATCACCGGCATTTCCCGTCGCTGCGGTGTAAGCCTCTCCCGTCTGCGTGTTTGTCAGACGCACGGAAGCTTCTCGAACGGTGGCGGCTGATGCGTCAGTGATGACACCGGTCAACGTTGCGGTCTGTTGCGCAAAGCCGGCAATGCAAAAAAAGTAAAAAAGAACAATCCGGGCGTAATAATCTCTGGTATTCGACACAGCTTTAGATCCTTTAGTCTTTGTTTCTTCTTGGGCTTGGTAGCCAGCCGCGATGGGAATTTCCCGTCTACACAAGCTGGCGGGGGAGGTATTTCGTCAGGGACGACAACAAGCGAAATTAAACAACGACATTTTCAGTCGAGAATAGTATGAATGCTACACGCTAGTCAACATATTTTTCGGTCTGCCCCAAGATTAAAAAAGGGACATTCCGTCAGAAGTGGCGGGTGCCATCTTGTGACAGACTGAAAACGTTACCCTAATGCGCACGCTCTCGAAGAAGACGCAATATACTCTCCGGGCGCTCTACAACCTTGCGCGGAAGTACCCCGGGCGCCCCGTTTTGATCGCCGAGATGGCGTCCGAGGAGGCGATACCCAAAAAGTTTCTGGAGCAGATTCTTCTCGTTCTCAAACGGGAAGGGTTGGTGGAAAGCAAGACCGGGCGGCACGGCGGCTATCTACTGAGCCGCGATCCCGAAAAGATCACCATCGGAGAAGTCATCCGGCGTGTAGATGGGCCGCTGGCACCTCTTCCGTGCGCCAGCGAAAGTCGTTTTCGAAAGTGTGATGAATGTGTCGATATCGAGACGTGCGGCACAAGGATGGTGATGCGGGAAGTCCGCGATTCCATCG
>CAYTVP010000550.1:0-492 GCA_964441675.1 uncultured Solibacteraceae bacterium
CGAAAGATCGGGAGGCGATCCGTCTTTACTCGCGATCCTGTGGCTGATCTTCTTCCGTGTGCCTGACGAGAGTCCGTGGCTGACGACAGGGGAGCGCGAACTGATCCAATCCGGACAGAGCGCGGCGACAGCGAGCGAGAAGATCTCCTGGCTCGCCTTGCTTCGATACCGGCAGACATGGGGATTGCTGCTCGGCCGGTTCTTCTCAGATCCGGTTTGGTGGTTCTACTTGTTCTGGCTGCCAAAATATCTCGCCGATGAGCGCGGGTTCACCATTCAGCAGATCGGCATGCTGGCGTGGCTGCCGTATTTGACGGCGGACCTGGGATCGATCGGCGGAGGCCTGCTATCGGGACATCTGGTTCGCCGGAGCTGGGAGCCGCTCCGGGCGCGCGCGGCCGGCATGCTGCCATTCGCATTGTTGATGCCGCTGAGCCTGTTGATTCCCTCCACGCAGTCCGACTTCGTGGTGATGGCCGTTGTCTCCGTCAT
>CAYTVP010000550.1:502-2419 GCA_964441675.1 uncultured Solibacteraceae bacterium
TGCACATATGGCGTGGAAGACGAATATCATGACGGTGACGAACGATATCTATCCGACGGGCGTGGTTGGCTCCATCTCGGGAATCGTCGCTTTCGGAAACGGTTTGGGCGGGACGATCTTTACATTTCTTACCGGCTACCTTGTGCAGAACTACTCCTATGACACGATCTTCATCATGATGGGATTCATGCACCCCATCGCATTTGTTCTGTTCCGCTGGCTGGTGCGGGGGCCGATCGCCCGAACGCCGGCCCCCGTGGGGGAACCGGCGCAGGCGAATCCATAAGTACAAATGACAAGACGCAAGATGTTCGCAGCCGCGGCCGGCGGTGTTTGGGCAAGCAGCATCCAGAAACTGGCGGCAGTGCCGGCATCAACGCTACGTATTCAAAAAGTGGAGGCATTCGTTCTCCGTACACCCTCCGGCGCTATGCCTGGCCGCGAAGACCTGATGGTCATGCCCCCAATCGGCGCGATGACGGCTGGGCCGGGTTTGCAGAACCGCCTGGACTTCGCGACGCCGTCGCGGTCGAAGCAGTTCGCGCAGACCGTACTGGTGAAGATTACGACGGCAGATGGCCTGATCGGCTGGGGCGAGTCTCATGCTCCGGCGGCTCCCCGCGTTCACCGGACGGTGATCGAGGACATGCTGGCTCCAATTCTGGCAGGCCAGGACGCCCGCGAAGTGGAACCGCTGTGGGACCGGATGTACCAGACACAGCGGACACGCGGGTACTCGAGCGGTTTCTATACGGAGGCGATCGCGGGCGTGGATCTTGCCCTTTGGGACCTCCTTGCAAAATCTCTGGGTGCGCCGCTCTACCGCGTGTTGGGCGGTAAGTACCGCGACCGGATTCCGACATATATCGGCCTCGGCGGAGCCACCCCCGACGATGTCCGCGGGAATACCGAGCGGGCCTTGAGCCAGGGTTTTCGTGCGGTGAAGATGAGCTTGGCCAAGGGAGCAAACACCCGCGATCTCGGGCGCGTTGCCGCCGCGGCGGAGATCCTCAAAGGTAAAGGGCAGCTTCTTCTCGATTCTCTGGGCGCCTTCAAGCTGCATGAGGCCGTTCAGATCGGCCGCGAGTTGGATCGCATCGGCGGTATTGGCTGGTGGGAGGATGCATTAATGCCGGAAGACGTTGCCAATTACCCCAAGCTGCGAGACGCGATGGACGTGCCGATTGTCGCGGGCGAGATGCTGTCGAACCGTTTTCAGTTCCGGGATCTGTTCCGCGCCGGGGCCGTCGACATGGTCAATCCGGACATCTGCCGCGCTGGCGGCATTACGGAATGCCGGAAGATCGCAATTCTAGCGGACGCAAACGGAGTGCTTTGGTCACCGCATGTGTCGATGGGCTCGGCACCGTATTGGAGCGCGTCGGTTCACCTGGCGCTGGCGACGCCCAATGCAGTGATCCTCGAGGGGGGCGACAAGCTGGCGGGGCCAATGGGAAATGTTCTGCTCAAGACTCCGTTTTCTTACACTCCGGGCTATGCGGCGGCGAGTGAGAGGCCCGGTCTCGGGGTGGAGTTCAACGAAGCAGAACTGCGAAAGGTGATCGCGGCTTGATTCGACGATTCCGCCCGATCGGGCTGATTGCGATTTTCCCGATTCTTGCCTTCGCGCAACAACCCTCGGAGCACAGAATCGATACCGCGGCGGGGAAGCCGGCCTGGGTAGAGATCGACACCGCCTCCGGATTCGATCCCGGTAAGGCAAGTGTCACTTTTGGTGGAGAGACGATTCGGGCCAAGGTGGATTGGAAGCAGCCGCGCGCACGTTTCTCCTGGATCTCCGCCGGACCGGGTATGTACCGGATCTCGGGCGGCGCAACCGCGAGGGCGTCAGAACCGGCAATGGTGGGAACTGGCGATCGGATTACCTATGGACGCTCGGGCGTTCGGAGCCGGCTA
>CAYTVP010000551.1:0-2386 GCA_964441675.1 uncultured Solibacteraceae bacterium
GGCAATTCGGATGGGCTATAGCGTCAACTTCGTGAACGACAATCACATCGCGACATTGCAGAACGGCCCCGATAGCAACGACGGCCTGGCTTTCGAAGTTACCGAGTTGGTCCAAACCGATGCGTCCAACCCACGGCCGGCGTCCACTCCGGTATTCAAGGTTCCCAGAACGTTCTCGGAAAATTACGCTCTTAGTACTAGCGCCGCCTTCGCCACCATCGACCCCAACTTGCGAACCCCCTACGTGCAGCAGTGGAACTTCGGTATACAGCAGGAAATCAAGGGTGGCGTCTTCGAAGCACGTTACGTCGGGAACCACGGAACCAAGCAGTTCCGCGCATTTGACTACAACCAGGTGAATATCGGTGTCCCCGGATATATGGACGATTTCCGCCGCGCCCGGAACAACGGGATGCTGGCATTCGACCAAACGGGACGATTTGATCCTGCCTACAACGCCGATATCGCCGGAAGCCAACCCTTGCCGTTCTTTGCCCAGCTTCCGAACGGTGGTTTTCTTAACAATCCCACCGTTCAGTCCTATATCCTGGCGAGCTATGCCGGCGAGCTGGCCAATACCTACCAGACTGCCGGTCTAAACGGCAACATCGACTTTTACCGGAATCCGTTCGCGTTGGGGACAAATCTGCTTACCAACTTCAGCAACTCGAGCTATCACGCATTCCAGGCTGACTATCGCCGGCGGTTCCGGCAGGGATATTCGTTCCAGGTGAACTACACCTGGTCGAAGTCGCTTTCCGACGCCGGCGGCGATAACCAGGTGAATTTCGAGCCAATGCTGGATATCAACAATGCAGCTTTGGAGCGCGCGCCGACACCTTTCGATCTCCGGCATGCTGTCAAGGCTAACTTTGTACTGGACCTGCCGTTTGGAAACGGGCGGCGCTTCCTAAACGGCTCCGGACCGCTGCTGTCGCGGCTCGCGGGGGGCTGGGCTTTGAATGGAATGACGACCTGGCAAACAGGATTTCCATTCTCGATCCGGTCGCAGCGGCCTACACTGAATCGCGGCGCGCGGTCAGCCAACAACACAGCCGTGTCCACCCTCGATTGGGATGCCCTTTCGCGCGCCGTCAGTTTCTATATGACGGGCAACGGTCCGTACATGGTCGACCAGATCGCAATCAATCGCGACGGCCGTGGCGTCGCCTCTGACTTGGCCAGCCCGTTTCCGGGGCAGATCTTCTTCAATCCCGGTGCCGGCGAGCTGGGGACGCTGCAGCGGCGTATGTTTACCGGTCCTTCGTACTTCAACTTCGATTTCGGCATTCAGAAAGTGACCACCATTACCGAAGGGCACACGCTTGAGTTTCGGATGGAGGCATTTAATTTATTCAATAACGTCAGTTTTGACACCGTTTCTCCACCGAACTTCGATTACAACATCAACTCTCCGGGATTCGGACGGCTGGTGAATCAATCGAATTCGCCGCGTGTCATCCAGTTTGGACTCTACTATCGCTTTTAGAGGCGCTTCTAAAGCAGCCGCCAGACCTACAATCAAAATAGAGTGACGAGGGGCCTGCTGTGTTTCATAATCGCTGCCGCCTGCGCTTGGGGACAGCCCGCTCTGGACCCGGCGGGGGTGTGGGAAGGCGCGCTCGATGGCGGCGGCATGAGGCTCCGTGTCGCATTCCACATTACTCGATCCGATACCGGCAAACTGGAAGCGAAGATTGACTCGCTCGACCAAGGCGTGCGCGGCATTCCCGTGGCCGCGGTTTCCTGGCAGGCGCCGGTATTGCGGCTGACACTCCCGCCTCTTGGAGCCTCTTACGAAGGGACCCTCCACGAAGACGGAAAGATTCTGGATGGCACCTGGTCTCAGCGTGGTGAACAGGTAGCACTGTTGCTGACACGTGTCACCGAAACCAGTAAACTGAACCGGCCGCAGACGCCTAAGCCTCCCTATCCGTATAGAGAATTGCCCGTTACTGTTCGCAACACCGATGACCAGGTCGAACTGGCGGCGACGCTCACAGCACCATCAGCGGCTCGAGGGCAGAAGTTCCCCGCCCTGTTGCTCATCACCGGGTCCGGGCCGCAGGATCGCGATGAGACGATTCTCGAGCACAAGCCATTCCTCGTTCTTGCGGACTTTCTCACCCGTCGCGGATTCGCTGTGCTGCGCTACGACGACCGCGGCGTCGCGGCATCGAAGGGCGATTTTCGTAGCGCGACAACAAAAGACTTTGCCCGGGATGCTACCGCTGTGCTCGACTTTTTGCGGGCTCGTCCCGAGATCGACGCTACCAGGATCGGAATTCTGGGGCACAGCGAAGGCGCGCTCGTCGCCTCAATGGTGGCCGCGGCGCGCCCGACAGACGTCGCGTTTCTCGTATTAGTAGCCGCTCCGGGTCTGCCA